>JAIRLL010000124.1 GCA_031259505.1 Tannerella sp. | reverse complement strand
CTGCGCGGCGGTTTTTTTCTCATTCATTCGTTTCATATTGCTGTCTGTTTTAAAAGCGTTTGCCGGTGTGTGATATTGCCGTCCGCGTTACCCGAAGGGGTGAGAAGCGTTCGTCGGGTGTGGCGGCGCCGGCTGCGTCGTCGCCAGGAACGGTGTCTGCCGGCTGAATGAGGTGATGAATCATTGTTTCCATAAGCTTTATTAATTAATGTAGGTTTACTGTGTTATATATATGAGATTTTCTGCCGTACGCAAGGAATACGCGCCAAAAGTGACGGCCGTCACGGAATAAATAATTTCCGTCCGGAGATGTTTTTTCTTTATCTCTCGATGGATGGTTTCCGTTTTTTCGTTTTTTTGTTTCCGTTTCTTCGGAGATGCTTTTTAAAAATTCATGTATTGTTTCTTTTTCTCGCATGTCTGTTTTCATCTCTGGACGGACGGTTTCCGTTTTTTCCGTTTTTTGTTTCTGTCTGTCGAGAGACGGTTTTTTTTATTCAGTGACGGCGACGCTTTCTTCGATTTTTGGCGTTCATCTCTCCACAGATGATTTAAAATGGCGAGAGGGCAGTCTTCCGTCAAGACAGGGCCGCGAGGCTGTCGCTAACTGACGAATGGTTTGCTTCGCCGCTTCTGCGCGCAATGACAGGGCAGTCTGAACTTTGATTTTTTTGATTGTTTCGATGGGTTGTTAGCCGAGTTTGATGGAGACAGGATACAGGATTTGAGAAATAATCCACTGTTCCGAAAGTCCGTTATCGGTTTTCAAAAAATGCGGACAAACAAGATTATAGAGAATCTTAAATTGTAAAGATTCCAAGACCGTCAGAATACGAAACAAACAGATAAAATTCCGATTACTTCGTTTTTTGAGGCGGCTCTGCAGAATTGCGGAAAACCTGTTCGCAGCGTTTTTTCGCCCGTTTCGAGTCTTTTGATTCCCGCAAAGCGCATAAAATTTATATAACCCACAAGTTCTCTTATTTTACTCACTTTTTTTGCCGTGAAGCCTTATTTTTTCTTGCATCCGACAATTGGATTGTGTATTTTTGCAACCATATAAAGAGATTGTGTGATTGAATGAAAAAAATATACTTTTGTCTTTTGGCGCTGCTGTCTTTCATGTCAGTTTATGCAAAAAAGCGAACTCCGGCGGAAGCGGAAACGCTTGCCATATCTTTCTACGAGCAGCAGTTTTCATTAAGAAATGCGCCCGTAGTACGGGATCTTACTTTGGCGTATGCATGTACGGACGACGATACTCCCGCGTCGTTGCGCAATGCAGCGGCAGATGCCTGTTACTACATATTTAATATAGATGGAGACGGCGGATTCATCATCATATCGGGCGACGACCGTGTGGACGACGTGCTGGGCTACGCCACGCAGGGTCATTTCGATATTGACGGGATTCCCTCCAGTTTCAGGAACTGGCTCTCGCTCTACCGTTCGGCGCTGAAAAACCTTTCGGAAGCGCCGGAGAAACTGTCGCGGACGGGTTCCGTCCCGCATACATTTGCTGATGCTGTCCTGTTTGCACCGGAAATCAAGCCTTTACTGGGGAATATGGCCTGGGGACAGAATGTGCCTTTCAATGCGCTTTGCCCCATTATCCCCGAAACGGAAACGCGCGCCATCGCGGGATGCGTCGCAACGACTATGGCGCAAATCATGAAATTCCACGAATGGCCGGCGAAGGGAACAGGCTCCAAATCATACACTTCGGAAAAGCATCGCCTGCGTCTGAATGTTGATTTTTCGCAGACGTCATACGACTGGGCGCAAATGCGCGACACGTATGTCGACGGCGAGTTCAGCGAGGAGGAACTCGCCGCAGTGGCCACGCTGATATATCACTGCGGAGTGGCGGCCGAAATGAATTACAGTTATGTGAGCGGCGCCAGTCAGCAAATTGCCGCCTTCGGAATGAAAGATTATTTCAACTACGCCTCAAGTATGCAACTGCTCGACCGCAGTTTTTATACTTCGGAAGAATGGAATTATATTCTGAAAGAGGAATTAAACGCATCCCGTCCAATATTTTACGTAGGAGGCCGCGACAACGGGACGGCACACGCATTCGTTTGCGACGGATACGACAGCAACGGGCTGTTCCATTTCAACTGGGGATGGGAAGGCTCAAACAACGGCTACTTCAACGTATCGGTTATCGAGCCGTGGAATATGTCCGGATACAATGGCGGACAAAGCGTCATCGCCGGCATTCAGCCCGCACGCACAGGCGCTTCCGCAGCCCGGATACAGTTTTTCATTCCTGAAAACCATCCTCCTGTCGTTTTGGAAAACACTTTTGGGCGTGATGAAAAAATTGCTTTTTCGGCAAGTGTATACCACACTCGCGTCTCGCGATTTTCGGGCGAAATCGGCATCGGGTTGTACGACGGAGAAATTTTGATTGCCCTCCTGCATCGCGACACCGTCAGTAATCTGGCCAATAATGAAATATATGCCGTCAGCGATTCGATTCTCATTCCCGAAACGCTCGAAGCGGGAAATTACATGCTGTGTCCTGTTTTATCGACCGACGGAGTACGCTGGGCACACATCAAAAGCCACATAATGACGCCTGTAACCGTGATGGCAATGCTCGACGACCAGTCCGTCACATTTGCCTGGCCGGCTGAAAATATCCCCGAAATAGGCCTCGAAAAACTGACGACCCTGACGGAATTTTATGAAAACCGGAACTTCGGGCGGGTGGAAGCGATTTTGTCGAACACCGGACTGGAAGAAGCCTATACCTCCGTGACCTTCCTGTTTCTGTCCCAGTACGTGCCGGTTGAGCATTATATTAATAACACTTTTAGAGGGAAAATTGACAAGCAGGAAGAATTGAAGTTCGTCATGCTGAATCCGGGTGAAAGAAAAACCGTCGCCTGCAGCCCGGACATCACGGTTCCCGCAGGCAACTATTTCCTGTATATTATCGAAAATAAAACGAATACCGTTATCAATATCCAAACGCCGAAACGTATTACCATTCTGCCCGATCCGGCGCTGGCGTTGACCGGTAAGATATCGTTCCCGTACGGAAACGATATACACAATGGCGACACGTTCACCATGATAATTAAAAACAGCGGGGTCGATTTCGACGGTTACGTGTTTGCAGATATTTACGACCAGGCGACCATGCTTTTTGTAGACAGCCTGGAACCGCAGCCTTTCAGCATTCGCGGGAATGAAGAAAAAACATTGAAAATCGCGTACTGCGGACAAACCGAATTTCTTCCGGGCAACTATACCATTCGCGTATCCTACTCCAGCAAGCCGTCAAAAAACGAAATCATGTTCTCTTTTACACCGGAAGAGTTCGGTTATCTGGATGTAAACGTCGTGAAATATCTCGGAGGCAGCCGGCTGCCGTCGCAGGAAACGCTTTCGTTTTATCCCAGTCCTGTGGAAAACACATTATACATCCGGTCGGACAAAGACGTCAGGATATTAAGCATATACGGTATGGACGGAAAGCAGAAGGCGATGATCCGTCCCGGCCGGGCAGGCATCATCGCCGTCCCGGTCGAGCATCTGGCGCCAGGCATATATATTCTTCGCAGTAAAACGGACGACAGTGTGTGGACAGGAAAGTTTGTGAAGAAATGAAGTTTTGAATCGCCTCCTCACGTCATTTCAATAATGATTTCTCGATTTGTAGAAGACGGCGCGTCAGAAGCCCGTTCGCATCACTGAAAAGTTGCGCGATTTTTTCTCCGTACAAACCGGAGAGAGAACTTGCAATATTACGGGATTTTCCTATCTTTGCGACAAAAAAACAGGCATACAATGGTTAAAAAAGGCGTCATTTTGGTGGTAGACGACAACAGGGCTATCCTCACGGCTGTCCGCATGTTGTTGGAAACAAGTTTTCGAAAGGTCATCACGCTGTCGTCGCCGCATCTCATATCCGGCGCGCTGCGCGGCGAGAAGGTGGATGTTGTGCTGCTGGACATGAATTTTTCTGCCGGCATCAATACGGGTAACGAAGGGCTGTACTGGCTGTCGGAAATACGCAAGATGGACGCATCCGCAGCGGTGGTTCTCTTCACGGCCTATGCGGACATCGATCTGGCCGTACGCGGCATCAAGGAAGGCGCCGCAGACTTTGTCGTAAAGCCGTGGGACAACGACAGGCTGCTCGAAACCGTCCGTAACGCATGCAACCTGAAAACGGCAAGCCGCAATGTTACGCCCGCCGGCAGGCAGACCGCATCCGGAGAGAGCGGCATGTTCTGGGGCGAAAGCCCGGCGATGCAGCAACTGCGCCTGCTGGTCGAAAAAGTGTCGGCGACGGATGCCAATATCCTCATTACAGGCGAAAACGGCACAGGAAAGGAAATGCTGGCGCGGGAAATACACCGGCTCTCCAAACGGAATGGCGAAACGTTTGTCGCCGTCGACATGGGTGCGATTACTGAAACGCTGTTCGAGAGCGAGCTTTTCGGGCATGTCAAGGGCGCCTTCACCGATGCGCGCGCCGACCGCCCCGGCAAGTTCGAAGCCGCCAGCCGGGGGACGCTTTTCCTCGACGAAATAGGCAACCTGTCCTA
>JAIRLL010000063.1 GCA_031259505.1 Tannerella sp. | reverse complement strand
ATCAAGGCGATCATCGACCAGGCTTCCGACGAGAACGCCGGCCCCGTGAGGCACGCATGGCATCCGGGTGTGCATAATGCGACGATCGTTATCATGGCTTCCGACGGTGTGACCGAAGTCATCCGCCGGATGACTACCCATGTGAGCACCGAAATCAAGATGCCCGCCGGCTCTCACGGCAAGCAGTTCATCGCCAAGGCATCTTTCCTCAAGCACATAGACGACACGCCGCGCTTCGGCCCCGAGCCAACGTTCTCGATGCCGCTCACGACCGAAGACCTCGCCGCCGCCCTCGACCGCCAGCATCACGAAGATTTTGAAGCGTACGTCCGCGAAATAGAACGCCACCGCCAGGAAATCGAACAACTGGAAGCCGCCCTCGCCGCCTCCAAGCCGCCGACAGACGCAAAATAACCGGAAGGCAACAACCCGAATGAAACCATTTACCGGAGATCCCAGCCACGACAAACGTCTGTCCCGCAATGCCGCGGCCCGTCCCCGCCGCAAGGACGGAGGCCCCTCTCGCCACAATGCCGCGGCACACACTTCGTCATTGCGAGGAGCGCAGCGACGCGGCAATCCGGCACCTGTATGCACCTGGATTGCTTCACTCCGTTCGCAATGACGACTACGGGCGGGCGTATCGCCACAAAGACGGGGCTGGGAGCGCCGATGTCACAACGGATACACATTCCGTCATGCTCCCACTTCGTCATTGCGAGGAGCGTAGCGACGCGGCAATCCAGGCGCATACACGATGCCGGAATGCTTCACTCTGCTTTCAATAAAATATGTACTTTACTTTTATGTATAACATAACAAACAACTTACTTATAATTTCATTATGCATGGAAGGCACAAGTCTTTTATATAATTTTGTTGCTTTAAAACAGAATTTACTATGAATAAAATACAAATTCTTAAACATATTACTTATGATTACAAACAGATTATTTTTACGTAAATGGGCGATGGTTTCGCTATTGATGATGCTGGTGTCGGGGTTGACGGCACAGGGAGTATCCGACAGGGCAGACAAACGGGTGAAAGCCGAAGATTTTATTATTTTCCCGTGGGGCGGCGTATCAACACCCGATTTTTCGGTTGGCGCATGGGGTGACATGACCGGTCCGGCCGACCTGATGAAAGATCTTTACGACTGTGGATACAACACTACCGGATTTATTCCGGCAAAATACGTCCAATATGCCGTTCCCTTCCGGCTCGCAGTCATTCTCCGCGACGGAGAAATCGCATCTTATCCGGACGTGACGCCGCAACAGGCCGAAGAAACGGTAAAGGCGGCGTTGAACAAAATCGAATCTCCGGAATTGCGGAAAGCCGTCTATTCCGTCTATATCACGGATGAACCGAGTGCGTCGATGTTTCCGAGACTGCATCTTTGGGCGGACGCCATCCGGGAACAGGGCTTCCTGCCATACATCAACCTGTATCCCAGTTCTGCTAACAACGAACGATTAGGGTCGGAAGGATACGAGGCTCATCTGGACGAATTTGTGCGTATCTGTCATCCAACATATATTTCGTATGACAAATATTCGGTCTTCGATGACGAAACGCTGGACGAAGACGGGTTTTACAGCAACCTGGAAATCGTGCGCAAGAAAGCTCTACAGTACAACATCCCGTTTTGGAACGTGGTACTCAGTAATGCACACTTTCATTACGCCGAGCCTTCACCGGCAACGCTGGGCGTACAGGTATATTCCACACTGGCTTACGGAGGCAGGGGAATAGGATATTTCACACACTATGCGCGGGAGAAGGGCAACTACCGGTTGACTCCGATTGATAATTATGGTCACCGGACAAAAACATGGGAAATGATGCGCGATGTTAATTTAAAGATTCACGCACTGGCGCCGGTGTACTGTACACTGAAAAGCGTCAATGTCTTCCATGTAGGCAATGTCCCGAGAAACGGACAGGGAATAGAATCCGCCGTTCATCTCCGGTCCATCAGCGAAGGCAATCTGCTGGTAGGCGAATTTGTCGATCCCGACAATAAACCGTATTTGCTGATTGTCAATAAGGATATTCGAAAATCCGTTCAAGTGAAAGTGGCGTTCAAGAAAGAAGGGAAAATGATGCTTATCAGTCCATACGGAAGAGGGAAAATGCGGTTTGCAGGCGAACAGGACTGGCTCGCTCCCGGCGCCGGCGTACTGCTGACGGTAGAATACCGGTATATACATGGAAAACAGAAGTCTTTTATATAATTTTGTTGCATTTGATGGTTGAATTTGCGCTTTGTTTTTTGGGCTATTTAAATTTGAGTAATTGCTAAATTTTACAATATGACATACGCAGAAATTTTAAGGAACAGGAATTTGCAGATACCCACCAAGCCGCTGTGGAAAATGGAGATTACGGCAGAAGAATACGAAGGAATGAGAGAAACGTTGCGCAATGCCTGTAATGCAAACAGGCTTGCCTGTTATGGTAAAACGCTTGTATATCAATGGATAAAAAAGTGGGGAGAAACGGTTGAC
>JAIRLL010000399.1 GCA_031259505.1 Tannerella sp. | reverse complement strand
AGACCCTATATTTTTCAAATAAACAAGGGGAAAATGACGGGAGCATCATCGGCAATCACCCAAAAAGGGGAGTATCATCAGCAATTTCCCGAAATGAGGAAAACTCACTGTTTATCAACAATATCGGCGAATTCCGTCATTGGTAGGCACGAAGCAATCCAGTGAGCTCCGGCCGGGGACGGATTGAAATGCGAAAGTCAGCCGCCCCACAGCAGTTTCATCCACACAAAGAGGCAGATAAAAAGCAGTGCGGGAAGCATGTTGATGATTTCGATTTGTTTTATCTTCAGCAGGATAAGGCTCAGTCCTATCAGGATAATACCGCCTGTTACGGTTATCTCGGAGATGATTTCGGCGGGGATGTCCCTGCCCGCGACAGATACGAACAGCGTGATTCCGCCCTGAAACAGCAGCACGGCCACGGACGAAAACAGTATGCCGATGCCCAGCGCCGACGCCAGCATGATGGACGAAAAGAAATCCATGATGGATTTGGTGAGCAGCAGGTCCGACGTTTTGCCGAACCCTTCTTCGATACACCCGACTATCGTCATCGACCCCATGCAGAAAAGCAGGAAGCCCGTCGTCAGCCCTTCGGTGAAGCGGTCGTTCTTCGATCCGGTTTTTGTTTTGACATACTCGCCGAGACGGTCGACCTTCTCGCTCAGCCGGAGCCAGACGCCCGCAAAACCGCCCAGCACGAGGCTCAGCACCACCAGCAGCGGCGAGGAAATATCCAGCGACATCTTCACGCCCAGCAACAGGGTGAACAGTCCGACCGCCTGAAAGTATATCGTCTCATACCTCTCCGGCAGCGCCTTTTTGATGAGCAACCCAATGCTGCTGCCGACAATTATGGCGCCCGTATTAACTAATGTGCCTGTCATATCCGTTTTTTTTGGCTGCAATGATAATAAAAAATGTGCAGATAAAAAAACTCTTGCCTTATCGGTAATAATCGTGAAACTTTTTGTAGTTTTGCGGCCGTATTGCTTGCGAATTTTACTGTGTAATTATATAACTAACTGATATGAATGATAATAAAGCGTTAAAAATAAAATTCTACAATGGAGAAAACATTCCATTGGAACTGCACAAGGTGCGTGTCGTACAGAAACTGAACCTTGTCCCCATCGAACGGCGTCTGGAGGCGCTTTACGAAGGCGGGTTCAATACGTTCCGTCTGACGACGAACGACGTCTTTCTGGACATGCTGACGGACAGTGGCACCAATGCCATGAGCGACATGCAGGTCGCGGCGATGATGCATGCCGACGATGCCTACGCAGGTTCGCAAAGTTTCGCCCGTCTGCATAAAGCCGTGGAAGACGTGTTGAAAAAGAAATATCTCCTGCCCGTCCATCAGGGTCGTGCGGCAGAAAACGTCATTGCCCGCGCGTATATCAGGGAAAAGGGCGACCTGATTCCGACAAACTACCACTTTACGACTTTTCTGGCGCACATCACGCAGTATGGCGGGCGCATCGTCGAACTGCTCTACGACGAAGCTTTCAACATCAGTTCGAGCCATCCTTTCAAAGGGAACATGAACGTGGAAAAACTGGACGCGACCATCCGCGAGACCGGCGCCGAAAATATCCCGTTCATCCGCATGGAAGCCTCGACCAACCTGATTGGCGGACAGCCGTTTTCCATACAGAACCTGCGCGAAGTGCGCACGACGGCCGACAGGTACGGCCTGCCCATCGTGCTCGACGCAAGTCTGCTGGGCGAAAACGCCTATCTGGTCATTCAGCGCGAACCGGAGTTCAGGGACGCATCCATGGAAGACGTGATCTCCGCCATCACCGGGCTGTGCGATATTGTCTATTTTTCTGCCCGCAAGCTCAGTTCCTCGCGCGGCGGCGGCATCTGCACGAACGAACTGTCCATCTACAGGAAGATGGAAGCCCTGGTGCCGCTCTTCGAAGGCTTCCTGACATACGGCGGCATTTCCGTGCGCGAAATCGAGTCCATGGCCGTCGGCATGTACGAAACGCTCGACGAAACCATGATATGCCAAAGCCCGCAATTCATTGCCTTTCTGGTGAACGCGCTTACGGCTCAGGGCGTGCCGATGGTGACGCCTCCCGGCGTGCTTGGGGCGCATGTCGACGCCATGCGCGTCTGCGAGCATATCCCGCAGACGCAGTATCCCGCAGGCTCGCTGGCAGCGGCTTTCTTCCTGATTTCGGGCGTCAGGGGCATGGAGCGCGGATCCATCTCCAACCAGCGCGACGAGGAAGGGAACGAGACGTTTGCCGACATGGAACTCCTCCGGCTGGCCGTCCCGCGAAGGGTATTCACCCTGTCGCAAATCAAATACGTGATTGACCGCATGACGTGGCTCTACGAAAACCGTCACTTGATCGGCGGGCTGAAGTTCGTCTATGAGCCGCCCGTGCTCCGTTTCTTCATGGGAGGACTGGAACCCGTCTCGGACTGGCCGCAGAAACTGACGGCGAAGTTCAGGGAGGATTTCGGGGACAGTCTTTGAGGATTCAGGGATTCAAAAAAAACGGCTTTGCCGGGAATTGTGAGGACAGGGTATCATATAATGCTATCCCGTTCAAAACTGTGCAATCTGCTCCACATAGACTTGCGCATTTTCAAACCGCGTGACGCGCACGGCCGTTCCGCATTCGATAAACCCGGATTCCGATATGCCGTCGTACAGCCGTCCGTCGACAAGCACCTTTCCCGACGGCCGCAACACGGTGTTCGCCACGCCTTCCTTCCCCGCCAGACCTTCCGGCACGGGTGTAGCCACAGCGCCCTGAAGGTCGGCCGACAGCGCTACGCGGTTCAGAAAGCCCTTTCGCCCTATCCTGTCCGACAGCCAGAGCGTGGCCAGCGAGCCGAGTACGACGCCGGAAAGAACAACCAGCGTGGCACGCCCCGTATCGACAGAACCCACGCCGGAGAAGTCGAAACGGATATTGTTGAGCAGACACAGGAAAAAGCCCGCCACCATCATCACAATACCGCATACGCCCGTCACCCCGAATCCGGGAATCACGAATATCTCGATCGCTATCAGCGCCAGCCCGAGCACGAAAAGCAGTATCTCCCAGTTCTCGGCAAGCCCTTCGATGTAGAGCGGCAAAAAATACAGGGCAGCGGCGACGATGGCAGCAGCCAGCGGAAAACCGATGCCCGGCGACTGAAGCTCGAAGTAAATGCCGCCGATAATGAGCAAAATAAGAATGGACTGCATCACGGGATTCATCAGGAAGCCCCTCAAGTCGTCCAGCCACGAAGGCGAAAAACTCGTCAGTCGGTACGATTCGTATCCCATCAGGTCGGAGACGACTTCTTCGACCGAATCGGCAATGCCGTCGCAAAAGCCCCATTTGACAGCTTCGTCGGCGGTGAATGTCAGCGTCCTGCCCGAATCGACAATGTGCGGGATGGCGCTGCCCTGGTCGACCATGGCTTCCGCGATTTGCGGGTCGCGCCGCCAGCGATACGTCGTGTCCTTCCCGCTCACAAGCGTATCCCGTCCGTGCGCCTCGGCGGTAGCGCGCATCAGCGAACGCATGTACGACTGATACTTGTCGGGCAGCGCCTGTCCGGAGCCGTCGACCACGGTCGCCGCGCCGATACTGGCGCCTTTGCGCATGTAAATCTTCTTGCAGGCCAGCGATATGAGCGCTCCCGCCGAAGCGGCGTTGTTATCAATGAACACATACACGGGGACAGGACTGTACAGGATGGCCGTACGCATCGAATCGGCCGCGTCCAGCAGGCCGCCGTACGTGTTCAGATGAATCAGCACAGCGTCCGCGCCAATCGCCTGCGCCTCGTTCAAACCCTTGCGCAGGTAAATCTGCGAAGTCCTGTTTATCTCCTGCCTGATCTCTATCCTGTAGATGGATACAGGACTGTCCGTCTGTCCGGCCGATACGCTCGCGGAAATCCATCCAGTCGCCGCCATCAGAGCGAGTGCGGCGATCCGTTTCATACACATTCTTTCTTTCATACACATTTTTATATTATCAAAGTACAAAGCGCGGCAATTTACAAAAAATGTCGCTACCGCAAGCAAAAGACGTCGAAAAAAAAATCATTCCCCAATCCTGAATCTCGAATCTTGAATTTCGAACACCTTCTCCTTTGCCAAAATGTCAGTCTTTCCGTCAGGTTTTTTTCATCATCGCGAAATAATGTCAGTCATGATTCCGCAGAATATTTTTGGCACGGAATTCGCTGTATACAAGTGTGCGTAAATTTCAAAAAACAGAAATAAACTCATTAATAACTAAACAACACATTAGTAGTAACATTTAAAATTGATAGAAAAATGAAGATTAAACCATTGGCAGACCGAGTGCTGGTAAAACCGGCCACTGCAGAAGAGAAGACATCAGGCGGAATCATTATTCCGGATTCGGCGAAAGAAAAGCCGCTGAAAGGCGAAGTTGTTGCCGCAGGCAACGGAACCAAAGACGAAGAGATGGTCGTGAAAAACGGCGACAAAGTGCTTTACGGCAAATATGCCGGTACCGAAATCGAATGGGATGGCGAGACATATCTGATTATGCGCCAATCCGACATTTTAGCGATTATTTGATTCATTATTTCAACAAACTAAAAACGTAAAATAATTATGGCAAAAGAAATCAAATTCAACATGGAAGCTCGCAACCTGTTGAAAAAAGGAGTAGACGAACTGGCGGATGCCGTCAAGGTGACATTAGGCCCGAAAGGTCGCAACGTGATTCTGGAAAAGAAATTCGGCGCACCGCAAATCACCAAGGACGGTGTGACGGTCGCCAAGGAAATTGAACTGACCTGCCCGTACGAAAACATGGGCGCCCAACTGGTGAAGGAAGTAGCGTCGAAAACGAACGACCATGCCGGCGACGGTACGACGACAGCCACCGTGCTGGCGCAATCCATCATCGGCGTAGGATTGAAAAACGTCACTGCCGGCGCCAATCCGATGGACCTCAAGCGCGGAATCGACAAGGCCGTGGCTAAAGTGGTCGAAAGCATCGCCGCACAGGCAGAAGCCGTCGGCGACGACCTGGACAAAATCGAAAACGTGGCAAAAATATCCTCCAATGGCGACGAAAGCATCGGCAAACTGATTGCCGAAGCCATGCAGAAGGTGAAAAAAGAAGGCGTGATCACGGTCGAAGAAGCCAAGGGAACGGACACGACCGTCGAAGTAGTGGAAGGCATGCAGTTCGACCGCGGATACATCTCCGCCTACTTCGTCACCGACACGGAAAAAATGGAAGCGCAGTTCGAAAACCCGAACGTGCTGATCTACGAAAAGAAAATCTCCGTACTGAAAGAACTTCTCCCCATTCTGGAGCAAGCCGTACAGTCCGGACGTCCGTTGCTTATCATCGCCGAAGACATCGACAGCGAAGCGCTCGCCACACTGGTTGTGAACCGTCTGCGCGCCGGTCTGAAGATTTGCGCCGTCAAGGCGCCCGGCTTCGGAGACCGCCGCAAGGCCATGCTCGAAGACATTGCCGTCCTGACGGGCGGTACGGTCATCACCGACGAGAAAGGCATGAAACTTGAAGACGCAACGATGGACATGCTCGGCTCGGCCGAAAAAATCACCGTCAACAAAGACAACACCACCATCGTGAACGGTGCAGGCGACAAGGCTGCCATACAGGCGCGTATCAGCCAGATTAAGGCTCAAATCGAAACGACGACATCCGACTACGACAAGGAAAAACTGCAGGAACGTCTGGCCAAACTGGCCGGCGGCGTGGCAGTGCTCTACGTAGGCGCTCCGTCGGAAGTGGAAATGAAAGAGAAGAAAGACCGCGTGAACGACGCGCTGAGCGCCACCCGCGCAGCCATCGAAGAAGGTACGGTTCCGGGCGGAGGCGTAGCCTACGTCCGCGCCATCGAAGCGCTGGAAAACCTCGAAGGCGAAAATGAAGACGAAACGACCGGTATCGAAATCGTCAAACGCGCCATCGAGGAACCGCTCCGCCAGATAGTGGTCAATGCGGGCAAGGAAGGCGCCGTCGTCGTACAGAAAGTGAAGGAAGGCACGGCCGACTACGGTTACAAC
>JAIRLL010000055.1 GCA_031259505.1 Tannerella sp. | reverse complement strand
ATGCCTATGAAAGCAACGGATCGGTCTATTTTGACGTGGCCGGATACAATCGGCAACACCGCTACGGTATCCTGTCGAACCGGAATATCGACGAACTTGTCAATACGACGCGCGAACTCGACGGGCAGGAAGAAAAGCGCAATCCCGTCGATTTTGCCCTCTGGAAAAAAGCGCAGCCCGAACATATCATGCGCTGGCCTTCGCCCTGGAGCGACGGATTCCCCGGCTGGCATTGCGAATGTACGGCGATGGGAAGGAAATATCTGGGCGAACAGTTTGATATTCACGGCGGCGGAATGGACTTGATCTTTCCGCATCACGAATGTGAGATTGCACAGGCTGTGGCTTCGCAGGGCAGCGACATTGTCCGCTACTGGATGCACAACAACATGATAACCGTCAACGGACAAAAGATGGGAAAATCGCTGGGCAATTCCATTACGCTGGAAGAATTTTTTGCGGGAAGTCATCCCTTGCTAACGCAAAAGTTTGCGCCGATGACCATCCGTTTCTTTATTCTTCAGGCGCATTACCGCAGTACGCTCGATTTCAGCAATGAAGCGTTGCAGGCTTCCGAGAAGGGACTGACGCGCCTGTTCGAGACGTATGCGCGGCTGCAAAAACTGACGCCTGCCAATGCTTCGTCGATTGAGGTACAGGGACTTCGCCAGCGATGTGAAGAAGCGATGTGCGACGACCTGAATACGCCGGTCGTTATCTCGCACCTCTTCGAGGCAAGTAAGGCTGTCAATACGGTGGCCGACGGCAAGGCCGCTCTTTCGGCTGCCGACCTCGACGAACTGAAAGCGACATTCGCCCTTTTCATCGAAGACCTCCTCGGACTGAAATCCTCTGCTGCCGGCGACGATAAGCGCCGGGAGGCATACGGAAAAGCCGTCGACCTGCTGTTGCATATCCGTTTACAGGCGAAACAAAACAAAGACTGGGCTACGTCCGACAAAATACGCAACGAACTGACGGATTACGGTTTTACGGTAAAAGATACGAAAGACGGATTCGAATGGACGTTATAACGATTCGGGATTTTTTCAGAAACGATGCGTTTGCGGCCATGGCCGGCATCGAACTGCTCGAAGCAGGTAACGGATATGCGCGGGCGCGAATGGAAATCAAACCGCTGCATCTCAACGGAGGAGGCATGTGTCAGGGAGGCGCCATCTTTACGCTGGCAGACCTTGTCTTTGCCGTGGCGGCTAACAGCCATGCGAAACTGACGCTGTCTATTACCTCTTCCATACAGATATTCAGATCCGAAAAGTCGGGATACCTGTATGCCGAAGCGCGCGAAACGTTTAACCACAGCCGTTTGTCGAATTGCGAAGTGCGCGTCACGAACGAACGGGGCGAACTCGTCGCCTCCTTCAACGGGACAGGCTACCGGAAAGACGTGGCGCTGCCTTTCGACCCGATTGAATAACTATTCAAAGATTCAAAAGAATAAAGTATTTATAATGAGAAGTTTTGCAAGCGACAACAATTCGGGCGTACATCCACTGATTATGGACGCCATCCTCAGCGCCAACAGCAACCATGCGCCCGGCTATGGCAGCGATCCGTGGACGGATGCCGCCGTGCGCAAGTTAAAGGAAGTTTTCGGCGAAGAATCCGAGCCTTTTATCGTTTTCAACGGGACGGGCGCCAACTCGGTAGCCCTGCAAGCCGTGGTGCGTTCGTTCAACAGCATCATCTGCGCGCAGACAGCCCACATCTACGTGGACGAATGCGGCGCCCCTGCGCGTATGACGGGCGCTACGGTGATAGCCGCGCCTGCCCCCGGCGGCAAACTGACGCCGGACATTATTCGCCCTTATCTGCAACATTTTGACGTGTGCCATCATCCCAGTCCGAAAGCCGTGTATATCTCGCAGGCAACCGAACTTGGCACGATTTACACCATCGACGAGGTGAAAGCCATTGCCGACCTGCTTCATCAGTACAATATGTATCTCCACATGGACGGAGCGCGGCTGGCAAATGCCTGCGCACGACTCGACTGCTCAATGAAACAGTTGACGGTAGACGCCGGCGTGGATATCCTCAGTTTCGGCGGGACGAAAAACGGCATGATGGCAGGCGAAGCCGTCATCGCTTTCCGACCCGAAACAGCCACGCATCTGGCATATTTCAGAAAACAGTCTGCCCAGCTTGCCTCGAAGATGCGCTATCTCTCCGCACAGTTCACACCTTATCTGGAGCACGATCTCTGGCTTCATAATGCGCGACATGCCAACCGGATGGCGGAAAGGCTGCTCGCCATACTCCGGCAATTTCCGCAAATCCGCATGACACAGAAAACGGAGACCAATCAACTGTTCTTCACCATGCCGCCCGAAGCTGCTAAAAAACTGGAAGAAAAATATTTCTTTTATTACTGGAACGAAGCCTCCTGCGAAATCCGTTTCGTCACTTCCTGGGACACGACCGAAGAAGACCTTTGCGCGCTCGAACGGACGCTGAAGGAAATTTTGGGGACTACCGTTACGCCCTGAATTGTTTATGCATGTACAGAAGGTATTTAAAACGGGATATAGATAAGGTGTTGCTGGAATGGAAAAATTCCGTAAATCGCAAACCGCTTTTATTGCAGGGAGTAAGGCAGGCAGGGAAAACTGCGACCGTGAGGGAACTCTCGCGGCAGTTCGATTATTTTATAGAAATCAACTTTGAAGACAATGATTGCAAGACGAATGTAAAGCAGATTTTCAAACGGAGACTGACGCCAAGGCAGATATGCAGCGAACTTGCGCTGATATACAAAACGCCGGTTGCGCCGGGACGCACGTTGCTGTTTCTCGACGAGATACAGTTTTGCCTTCCGGCGTTTTCCTCGCTGAGCTATTTTTATGAAGACTGTCCCGAACTGCACGTGATTGCTGCCGGGTCGCTGCTGTCGTTTGCGCTGCAGGAGCTTCCGCTGTTCGGCGTCGGGCGCATTCATTCGCTGTCGATGTATCCCTTTTCGTTTGGGGAATATCTGCGTGCCGTGGGGATGAACAGACTGGCCGGCATCCTGCAGGATATATCGCCCGAGAATCCGTGCTCTGCTGCCGTACACGCGCAATACGTCCGCCTCCTGATACGCTTCATGATTGCGGGCGGCATGCCGGAAGTAGTTGCCACACATGCCGGCGGCGGTTCGTGGGCGGACTGCCAACTGGCACTGGACAATGCAATATATGCGCTGTATGGTGATTTTCAGAAATACAAAGCCCGTGTGCCGGCGACGCGCCTGCACGAAGTGCTTGTCTCCGTCGTACATCAAACGGGAGGCAAGTTCAACTATTCCAAAGCCTCGCGTATGTCCAACCATTCGCAGATAAAAGAGTGCATTAAACAGTTGGAACTGGCCGGAATTATTTATCCCGTGACGCACACGTCGGCCAGCGGGTTTCCGCTGACGGCCGAAACAAATGCGAAATTCCGCAAATACCTGATCCTGGATACCGGAATATATCACCGCATATTGCGGCAGGATTTGAGTCAGCTTCTCGCTTCCGAAAATCCGGAGCTTGTGAACAAAAATTCGCTGGCCGAACTGTTCGTCGGCCTGGAACTGCTGAAGGCTGTACCCGCCGACCGTCCCGCGCAACTATGCTACTGGCAAAACGAAAAGCCGGGAAGTTCGGACGAAGTGGAGTATGTAATACAGCGCCAGACACGGATCATCCCCGTCGAAGTCAAGCCGGGAGCAAAAAACGTCGGACAGAGCATACTTCAGTTCATGACCGGAAAAGGATATGCGTATGGCATTCGATGCTCGCTTGAAAACTTCGGCGACCACCTGTATGTGAAAAATTATCCGCTGTACGCTGCGGCAAGGATTGGCGATCACCACCAGTGACGGGACGGCGGCCTGCAATTGCGAGCCGTCAGGCGTGGCAATCCGGGATGATGCACGTGCCTGGATTGCCACGTCGCTACGCTCCTACCAATGACATGTTTCGCTATTTGCTTATTATCAGTCCACTGGATTGCTTCGTGCCTCGCAATGACGCCGGACGCCATTGCCTGCAACAATGGCATCTCCGTCTTTGCGACTGCGAGGTACGAAGCAGGAAGCAATCCGGGATGATGCACAAACCCGGATTTCCAAAACGAAAAAAGGCAGACGCAATCGTGCGTCTGCCTTTTTTTCAACTCTCCGCTCTCCGGCGGACTGTTTCCCGGATAACGGACGGGAGCGTTCCGTCTACCGGATGATCACTTTCTGCATCATCCCGCTGTCGTCGATCGACACTGCATACACTCCCTGCGGCAGCGGCAGCACCGTCTCGCCCGTTGCCAGCGTCTGCTGCTGAAGCAACTGACCCGACACGCTGTAGACGCGCAACGTCCTGCCTTCTGCCCGCGTCACCACGTGCAGTTCGTTCCTGTATGACCATACCCGGTCGCCCGTCACGGATTCGCTGTCGGAACTCGGATCCCAGCCGAAGCTGATATACACGTCCGTCCTGTCCTGAATCGCATGTATCGTCACCTCGTAGCTGCCGTCCGCGTTCGGGACTATGCTTACGCCTTCACTGTCGGGGATGTTCGTGCGCGACGTCGTCACCACCAGTTGCTCTCCGGCGTAGCGCGTGGACGGCGTCGCCGTGAAGACGAAGTTGTCGCGGCTGGTTACGTAGTGAACGCCCGCAACGGGATACGTCACGACCCCTTCCACGTGGGGAATGATTACCTCGCGTTCGAGGATGGGCAGGCCCAGCGCTCCGCTGTTGTATTCGTATGCGCCCATATCCACCATGTCGTCGTCCGCTATGCGTGCGCGGAAGTCCAGATCCATCGGGAGACCTTCGAGCAGCGATTCGCGCGGGTCGGACAGCCAGATGTTCCACGGCGTGAAGACGCCCTTCTGCACGTAGGCGTTCCTGCCGCTGTTCACTGCCGCACTGTTTGCCGACAGATGGTAGTTACCTTCGCGCAGCGTGCTGCCGTTCTCCACTCCGCCGTACAGGAAGAGCGGATTCACGTCCCTGTTGCCGCCCAGGTCGGCGCCCAGACGGGCTTCCCAGTTGGCGCCGCTGCCGTTCGAACCGCCTATCAGGCTGTTGCCCCAGGACGGATTTCCGCCCGCATTCTCCACATCTGCATACTGGGATGCCACGTTGCCCCAGATTATCGTGTTGAGTATACGCGTATCTACACCTTCGTTATAAAGACCTCCGGCGCGTGTGGCGGCGTTGCCGCTCACCGTCGTGTTGAGCAGCAGCACGCTGCCGCCGTCGTTGTAGATGCCGCCGCCCGTCTCCGAACGGTTGCCGCTTACTTCCACGTTGATCAGCGACATCCCGTCATAGCCGTACCACGGCGCCGTGGCAAAGATACCGCCGCCCCGAAGCGTCGATGCGTTCTTCCGTATTATGCTGTTCGCCACCGTGCCGGTCGAACCGCCCGTGAAGAGGAGACCCGCTCCCTGTTCGGAACCGCCGTTCTCTATCGTGAAGCCGTCTATGCGGATGCCCGCACAGTTCCCTGCCGTCACCACCGGATGACGGCCGTCGCCTTCCATTACAGTCGGATACATCTGCGGATTGCGCTCGTAGAGATATTCTTCCGTCGCGTTGAAGCCGCCGTAGATTTCCACGCTGTCCTGCGTCATCGTGAACGAGCCTTTGACCGCGTCGGGACGGTACGTGCCGCGAGCCACCCATATCCGGTCGCCCTGCGTGGCCGTCGACAGCGCTTCCTCTATGGTGCGGTATGCATCCGCCCATGAGGTGCCGTCGCCCGCGCCGCCCGATACGTTCTGATCGACAAAGAAGCCCAGACCGCGCTCGGTCACCTTCACCGTCAGAGACAGTATCTTCGTACACGTAAGCAGGCCGTAGTTCAGGCTCAGTTCAGCCTTGACGTATTTCTCGCCCGGAATGTTCCACATTGCCGTCAGCGTGTCTTTCGTGGCTCTGATGACCGTGCCGCCGTCGGGCGTCTTCCATGTCACTGTCGCCTTCGAGAGCACTTCTTCCGGCAGGCGCAGCACGAACTGCAGTTCGCGCCCAATCTTGGCGCC
>JAIRLL010000365.1 GCA_031259505.1 Tannerella sp. | reverse complement strand
TGAAAGGCAAAATCGCCGTCATGCTCGTGAACGATCCCGGTTTCTACAACGACGATCTGTTTCGCGGCAAAAACTACATGACCTACTACGGACGCTGGACATACAAATACGAAGAAGCCGGCCGCCAGGGCGCCGCCGGAGCGCTCATTATTCACGAAACAGCCGCTGCATCGTATGGCTGGAGCGTAGTACGGAACGGACGCACAAGCGACATCCTCAGCCTCAATTCGCCCACCGGAAACAAAGAACTGGTCGCACTGCAGGGATGGATCACCGGCGAATCGGCACAGAAACTGTTCGACATCTCCGGCCGCTCGCTCGACGATGCACTGGCTGCCGCCAAAAAGAAGGGATTCAAGAGTTTTCCGCTTGGCGTAACCACGACAGTCGAAACCGTCAACAACGTACGCATCGCCAACTCGCACAACGTCGTCGGCGTCTTGCCCGGCTCCGACCTGAAGGACGAATATATCATCTACTCCGCCCACTGGGATCATCTGGGCATCGGCGCTCCGGTCGACGGCGACAGCATCTACAACGGCGCCGGCGACAATGCTTCGGGCGTATCGGCTCTGTTCGTGATTGCCCGCAAATTCAAACAACTGCCCGAACCGCCGCGCCGCTCAATCCTGTTCCTTGCCGTAACGGCTGAAGAATCGGGACTTCTCGGCTCGGAATACTACGCCACCTGTCCGCTGTTTCCTCTCAGGAAAACGGTCGTCAATCTCAATATGGACGGATATGGCGACAAACTGCGTACTTCCGAAGCGAGGGCGTCGGGTGGCGGCCTGTCGAAAGACATCGACCGCTATGTCGTCGAAGCTGCCGCCGTGCAGGGCAAACCCGTGACATTCTCGATCACCAATCCGGGCGGAGGATTCTTCCGTTCCGACCATTTCAATTTTGCAAAAGTAGGCATCCCTGTTGTCCTTGCAGGTGGCAGCAAACCCCTCGACCCCAAAGCGGCCGAAGAACACCGGAAACTCTGGGGAGGCAAAAACACCTATCACCAGCCATCCGACGAATACCACGACTGGTGGGACCTGTCCGGTTCGCTCGAAGACATTTACCTTTACTACGGCATAGGATTGCGTCTGGCCAACGACGGCTACTTCCCGAAATGGGACGACGCTACGTATAAGGCCGTTCGCGAAGCACAAAAATAAAACGAAAACGATATGAACGGAAAACTGTTTACCATATTACTGCTTTGCGCATGCACACAGATAAACGTGCATGCGCAACAGCGCGAATACGCCATTGCCGTACACGGCGGCGCCGGCGTCATGACCGGACTGGAAAACGACGCCGAAAGAGCGGCCGCATACTATTCAGCCCTGGATACGGCGCTGATGATCGGCAATGAAATACTTTCCGCCGGAGGCGAAGGCGAAAAGGCGGTGCTGGCCGTCATCAGCTATCTTGAAGACAATCCGCTCTTCAATGCGGGAAAAGGAGCGACGGTCACAGCCGAAGGCACGTTCGAACTCGACGCCGCCATCATGCTTGGCAAAGACCTGAGCGCCGGCGCCGTAGCCGGAGTGAAAACCGTCAGGCATCCCATCCGCGCAGCTTATGCCGTGATTACAGGTTCGGAGCATGTGATGCTGAGCGGCGCCGGCGCGGAGCGTTTCGCAGCCGAACAGGGACTTGAAATTGTGGACAACATGTACTTCGCCACGCCGCGCACGATGAGATGGGTCGAACAGTTTAAGAAAGAAAGCGGAAAGAACGGCACGGTAGGCTGCGTCGCGCTCGACACGCACGGCAACCTCGCCGCCGGCACGAGCACCGGCGGCATGTTGCGAAAGAACTGGGGACGCATCGGCGACGCGCCCGTGATCGGCGCCGGCACCTATGCCGACAACAGCAGTTGCGCCGTATCCTGCACCGGACACGGCGAATACTTCATCCGCCATGCGGTGGCATACAATCTTTGCGCCCGCTACAGACACCTGAAAGAAACGGTAACAGACGCCGCTCACTTCATCATCCATCAGGAACTCAATTCGGAGGCTGGAAACGGAGGACTCATAGCCGTCGACAAAGACGGAAACATCGCCATGCCGTTCAACAGCGGCGGCATGTTCCGGGGCTTCCTCTACAAGGAAAAAGGAGCGTCTGCCATCGTCCGGGAAGCAGGAATAGGAAAGGAAATGAAAAAACTTTAACCCCCATGAAAAGATTCTTTTTCACAATATGCTGTTTGTGCTGCATGTTTGCAGATATACAGGCACAGACACGGATGCGGCAAACGCTGTCCGACGAAGAAAAATACCTGGATGCCATGCATCGCCATATCACGTCCGACAAACTCTACGGCTACGTATGTCAACTGTCGGATACCGTTTTGCGGGGACGTCTGGCCGGCTCGGAAGGCATGGCCAGGGCAGTCGAAATCGTAAAAGGCTACTACGAACAATGGCGCCTGCTGCCGGCCGCCGGTAACGGCGAATACATACAGACCTATCCCCACCCGTGCGTAGAAATAGGAGAGGGGAGTACGATGGAAATCCTCTTCCCCATGAACGGAAGCAAACGGAAAGAAACCGTCTGGATAAATAAACAATATCCGTGGGCAGACGGATGGTTTGCCGGCAATTTGTCGGGAAACGGCGACATCACGGCCGATGTCGTATATGCCGGTTTCGGCGTGACCGCGCCCGAACTCGGATACGACGATTACGCCGGGATAGACGTCCGGGGGAAAATCGTGCTGATAGAAGGCGAAACGCCCAACAGAAGCCAGTCGCCCGATTCCATCGCCCTCTGGTATGAACATACCCTGCATCAAAACAAACTGGCCAATGCCGTCCGCCATGGCGCCATCGGCATGCTCTACTATTGGGTGCCGGGACCGAATGCACTCTACAACCCCGATTTCGTGTACTGCCACGTCGCCAGGCCGGTAGTGGAAGATCTGTTCGCCGGCACGGGAAAGACCTACCGGGAAACGGTAGACAAAATATACGAAACCCTCAAACCCGCATCATTCGAAACCGGAAAAAAGGCGCACATCAAAATGGTCTCGACCTGCAATCCCGATGCCACAGGCAAAAACATTCTGGGCGAGATAAAGGGAAGCGACCCCGCACTGGCGGACGAATACGTGATTATATCGGCACATCTCGACCATCTGGGAATGATTCCCTACCATATAGCCGGCGCAAACGACAACAATGCGTCGACAGCCACCCTGCTGGGAGTTGCCGAAGCGCTGTCGAAAAGCGCCGTCAAACCGAAGCGCAGCATACTGTTTCTCACGCTCGACGGCGAAGAAGCCGGATTGACGGGCAGCACGTTCTACACCCTGCATCCGGCCATCCCGAAAGAAAAGATCAAAGCCGTCATCAATCTGGAGATGCTGGGAACGGGCGAATCCCTGACCGCTGCAGTGTCCGAAAACGCCTTGAGCCTGCAGCATTTTCTGGAAGAAGCCAATACAAAATACGTACACCGCCGCCTGACCGTTCGCAGCAGCCCTTATCTGACGCGGCCGCGCACCGACGGAGCCGTCTTTGCCAAAGCAGGCTACCCCGTAGCCGACCTCCGGGCAAGAGAAAGCCGGTACTACCATCACCCGCTCGATAATCCCGACACCATCAACCCGGAAATGCTCCAGTCGGCCTCGCAGTGGCTTTACTGGACTGCGCTGCTGATTGCCAATCAATAAAACCGTATTATGAGTACAGCGCTATTTAATTTTCTAAAAGAACTCCGTGCCAGCAATCGCAGGGAATGGTTTCAGAGCAACAAAAAACGGTATGACGCACTCCATGCACAGTTCGTTGACTGCGTGCAGCAACTGATTGGACGGATAGCTGTTTTCGACCCCGAAATAGCCGGACTGGACGCCAAAAGCTGCATCTACCGGATTTATCGCGACATTCGCTTCTCGTCCGATAAAACACCTTATAAAACCCATTTCGGGGCATACATGACAGGGTATGGCGGGCGCACCAGTCCATACGCAGGATATTATGTCCATATCGAGAGATCGGAAGAGC
>JAIRLL010000330.1 GCA_031259505.1 Tannerella sp. | reverse complement strand
GTTGTTCACGTAAGGCTGCTTCTGACTGGTTCCGTACATATCGGCTTCGGACAGCGGAATATTGGTGGACGGAGTTCCGTAACTGTTCTTAACAAACTTAACGCCTTCCGACGCCACGCCTCCAACACTAAGAAATATACTGTCTAATTTGAAAGTGCCACTGCCATTTGAAACCGACTCATTAACCACAAAGGGACCATAATAATAATAATAATCGCCCACGGGTTCAGGAGGTCCAAGAGTTATCGGAAAGAACCCGGCGGCAGGGCTTGTACTCTTTGCAATGGACACATTAAGGCTTGCGAATGTTGTTGCCCCGACTTTTGCATCCCTGATTAACGCATCCACCAGTTGACGCATCACTGCTGCGCGGGCAGGGTCTTTGGTGTCCAGGCTTGTTGACGCCAACGAGAAATCCCTCTCGTTGGTATAGTGCCATATCGCAATCTTGGTGGCCATCAGCGCAATCGTGCTGTCTATATTCGTGCCGTAATTGCCTTGAATAGCAGTAAGATTGTGACCGGTATAGCCGTTGACGGTAAGCCACAGGATTGCATCCAGGTTTGTCCGCAAGGCATCCGAATACTGAAAAGGAGTGGCCACGACGTAGTTTCTTACCGAATCGGTTGTCACGCCATCCGGCCACGAAGTCTTCACGCCGGAGTAGGAATGAAAGGGCACGGTGGCGTCGATGCAGTAAATCTGTCCGGTAACGGAATCGTTGTTGCCGCCTTTCGCCACGCCAATGGGAACATCGCCGATGGTAGTCCACCATTCGTCGAGGCCGTGACGCACGATATACTTTATCTGAATGCTGTCGAAATACTGAACGATCAGCCTGTAACTGGCTGTGTCAGGCGCTGCCTTTACTTCTTCCGGAAACGTAAGCAGGCATGCCCCCAGCGCTACTAAAAATAGAGAAAACTTTTTCATAATCCATCTGTTTATTTGTGTTGATAATATTTTGTCGTAATTCCTGTTGCTTATGCATACAATTCATGCAGGCATGATTTGATGAAAGCGATGTTATTTTTGTCTGTCCTTTTTTTTAGTTTACATTTTGATATTACTTTAAACCGACACAAAAATATACTATTTTGCGGACGTGCACAAGAAAAGGGATTTTTTTTTACAATAATAACCGAATGAAGAGAAAATCGAATAACTGAACATTCCGATAACATGCCGGTTACATTTTTTATCCTTTCACGCATGCATCCTGAATAAGTTCAGTATATTTGCAGGCAAAAAATCACATGACGGAAAAAGCATTTCTTGCGATGTGCCTCTGCTGCATCGTAGCGACAGCGGTTTTTGCCCGCGTCGAACCCGGGTTGCTTGCAAAAGCCGACAGGGAAGCGATGAACAGATGGGCAGATTCGGTCTTCCAGACCATGAGCGACGACGAACGAATCGGTCAGCTCTTCATGATAGCCGCCTATCCCAAAACTGACGCCGCTCACATGAACAGGCTGCGGCAACAGATCGACAAAATAAAAATCGGCGGCGTCCTGTTCCGTCAGGGCGACCCCGTCACGCAGGCGCAGGTCACCAATCGCATACAGCAGATGTCGCCTATCCCCCTGTTCATTGCGCTCGACGGCGAATGGGGCTTGTCGATGCGCCTGCGCGGCACGACGCGTTTCCCGAAAAACATGATGCTCGGCGCCGTCGAAGACGAACAGTTGATTGAGGCTTACGCCCGCGAAGTAGGACGGCAATGCAACGAAATGGGAATTCATATCAATTTCGCGCCGGCGCTGGACGTCAACAGCAATCCCGACAATCCGGTGATTGGAATGCGCTCCTTCGGCGAAAACCCGGACAACGTGGCGCGCAAAGGCATCGCCTATGCTCGCGGACTGGAGAGCATGCACGTGATTGCCGTAGCAAAACATTTTCCCGGACACGGCGGCACGTCCGAAGATTCGCACTACACGCTGCCGACCGTCCGCCACTCAGCCGACTTGCTGGACAGCATCGAACTGGAACCGTTTCGACGATATATCAATCACCGCTTCTCAGGCGTGATGAGCGGACACCTCTATGTGCCGGCGCTGGACAGCGTCGCAAACCGTGCCAGCTCCCTTTCGGATATTATGATCGCCGGCCTTTTGAGAGAAAAACTGGGCTTCGAAGGTCTCTGCTTCACCGACGCGCTGGAGATGAAAGGCGCCTCTGCCGGAAAAAACGAAAGTTCTGTCGTCCGCGCGCTGCTTGCCGGCAACGACATCGCACTGGCGCCCGGAGCGCCGGAAACGGAGTTCGAAGCCGTAAAGAAAGCCATCCGCGACGGCGTCCTGAAAATGGAAGACATCTACGCACGCTGCCGGAAAATCCTGCAATACAAGTATATCGTCGGACTGAACCGCTATAAGTCCGTCGAAACGAAAGGTCTTTACGAACGCCTGAACACCCCGCACGCACTCTGGCTGACGGCCAGACTTAACGCGGAATCTGTCACCGTGCTGAAAAACGACCGGGAATTTATTCCTCTGAAACAGTTGGACAAAACAAAAATCGCAGCGCTCACGATCGGCCAGCCGGGCGAAAACGACTTCCTGGCGATGCTGAATCGCTACTGTCCGGTCACTGCCTTCCAGATTACCGCCAAATCCAAAGCGTCTGAAATAAAGAATATAACCCTGGCGCTGGAGAGCTACGACGCGATTGTCTGCGGCATTTTTACCGCCGGCATCCCCGAATTTCCGCAGTTGATTGAATTGTCGCGCAGGAAAAATATGACTTATGTGTTTTTCACGTCTCCCTATTTCGTAAAAACGTATCAACATTGCATTGAATCGTCCGGAACGCTGATAATGGCATACGAACCAACACCTCACGCACAGCGCTTTGCCGCGCAGGTCATTTTTGGCGGCATTCCCGCAAAAGGCAGGCTGGCGGTCACCATTCCCGGACTGTTCCGGACGGGTGCAGGTCTTTCCACCCCGAAAACGCGCCTCGGCTATCATCACCCGAAAGAAACCGGTATGGACGTCGCCTGCCTCGATTCCATCGATATGATTGTCGGCGAAGGACTTGATGACGAAGCGTATCCCGGCTGTCAGGTACTGGTTGCCAAAGACGGCATGATTGTCTACAGCAAATCATTCGGATACCATGACTATCAGCGCAGAAAGCCTGTGACGGAATCGTCCGTATACGATCTGGCCTCGGTATCGAAAGCTACGGGCACCCTGCTCGCCGTCATGAAAACGTTCGACGATTCCCTGCTTACGCTCCACACGCCTCTCTCCCTCTGCCTTCCGGAAATGAAGGGAACAGACAAAAGCGACCTGCGAATCGAAGAACTCCTGTACCACCAGACCGGCTTGCCGTCGACTATCGGTTTCTACCTGAATGCCATCGACAAAAGCAGCTTTGAAGGCAGCCTGTACAGCGCTTCGAAAAAAAGTACGCATCCCGTCCTGTTCGAACCGCAAACGTACGTACGCAACGACTTCACGTTCCTTCCGGAAATCGTCTCGACCGTGCCGAAAACGCACTTCACCACACAGGCAGCGCGAAATTTCTATATCCACGATTCGTTCAGGGATACCATTATGAAGGAGATCAGGCAGGCCAAATTGAGCAGGCGGGGAAGATACGTATACAGTTGCGTGAATTTCATTCTACTGAAAATGATTGTGGAACGCAAAAAGCAGCAGCCAATGGACGAACTGCTGCGTACGGCATTTTTCGATCGTCTGGGCGCATACTGCACGACGTACAACCCGCTGAACAGGTTCGATTCGACCCTGATAGTCCCTACGGAAAACGACCGGTTCGTTCGCCGTCAGTTGCTGCACGGCTATGTACACGACGAGGCGGCGGCGTTTCAGGGAGGCGTGTCAGGCAATGCCGGGCTGTTTTCGAATGCCAACGACCTGGCCAAAACGCTCCAGCTCTATCTGAACGGAGGAGTTTACGGAGGTGAAACATATTTGTCCGAGACCGTCTGCAGGCTTTTTACCCGCAGCAAAAGCCCTGTATCCAGACGCGGACTGGGCTTCGACAAGCCGGAAACGGATACGACCAAAGTGTCGCCCTGCGGAAAACTTGCGCCGCCCGGCGTATATGGACATACGGGCTACACCGGGACCTGCTTCTGGATCGACCCCGAAAACAAACTGATATATATCTTCTTCAGCAACCGGGTACATCCCACGCGATTGAACACCAAACTGTTCACGCAAGACATCCGTACCCGCATACAGGACGTCGTCTACCGCTCGCTACGACATGACACGCCACGCTGATTTTGTGCACGGGATTCGCATGATCACAATTCTCGCGCACAAAATCATCTTCCCGTGGCAAAACCCGTTTTACTCACTCTTTTTGTTCAGCAGAATATGGCAAAAGAAACCCGCAATGATGGTCGCCATTCCTGCAAGCAAAAACGTATTACTTGCCGCTCCGACTATAGTCGGCACTGTCAATATTACAACTCCAACAAGCAGTACAACTATTCCCAAATATTTCAACGCACTCATGATTTATATTTTGTTTTATTGATTAATTTCGATCCGCAAATAACGCAATAATAATTTGAACTGAAAAATTTTTCAGTAAAAAAAAGCGTCGAAGACAGGATTTCCCGTATATTTACCCTCGTAAAAAAGAATGTTGTATGTTACAAACGCTTTATAAACTGTATTTTTGGCTCGTTGTGATGCCTGTTTTCTGTCTTGTTACGATTCTGACAGCATTGACAGTTATGATTGGCTGCCTGCTGGGAGGAGAACGTTTTTTTTCCTATTATCCCGGTATGATCTGGTCGCGAATCACCTGCTATCTGGCGCTGTGTCCCGTCAAGGTGAAGGGGCGGGAGTTGCTGGACAGGAATCAATCCTTTGTTTTTGTGGCAAATCACCAGAGCGCTTTTGATATCTTCCTGCTATACGGATTCTTGCGTCATCCCTTCAAATGGATGTTGCGGCGGGGAATTGAGAAAATCCCGTTCGTCGGAACAGCCTGTCGCGCGGCGGGATTCGTTTTTGTGGACAACTCGTCGCCCCAGGCTGCCCGGCGAAGCATCGCCGAAGCGAAAAGCCGCCTGCAATGCGGCACATCGCTGATTGTCTTCCCCGAAGGTTCGCGTAGTCACAACGGGAAAATGAGCCGTTTCCACAAAGGCGCCTTCCTTGTAGCTTTGTCGCAACATCTGCCCGTCGTCCCCATCACCATCAACGGCGCTTACAAAATCCTGCCCAAAGGCACGCTGAACGTACGCCCGCACCGGATGGAAATGGTGATTCATGCGCCCCTCCGGATAGACGAAAATGTGCAGCACGAGAAAAACGGCGTGCAGGCTTTTGCCGACAATGTACGGAATATCATCGCCGCCGACTTGTGGGATGAATTTAAGTGATTTCAGGGCAACTGCGCCAAATTCAAGATTCAAAGATTCGGAACTCATATTCTATTGATTTATACGATTTCGATTTACGTAATTTGTGTCCGGTTCGAAATATTTTGTATATTTGTGCCGTAAAGTGTTTTTGTTTCAATGCAAATGGATATGCAGTCAAACCGTAAACGAACAATAATAACGAACCTGACAGATAAGTATTAAGATAATGAAAGAAATCTCAAGAAGAAATTTTATCCGGAAAAGCGGCGTCGCCCTTGCATCCGGATTGGTCGCCGGTCAGATACCGGCAATAGCGAAAGCCGGATATCTACCGCCTCAACAGGCGACTGACGGCATCCCGCTTGATAAAAACTTGGATCCCGCATGGATGAAATCCCTCTACGAGCGCGGCGTCCCGACCGTTTACGCCAAGTCGCGCAACGAATTGCGATACATCGGTATGCCGGTTGGCGGAATCAATGCCGGCGGCGTGTATCTGGGCGGCGACGGGCGGCTGTGGCTCTGGGACATCTTCAACGACAACCGCGAAGGCGTCGAACCGAAGCTTGTCAAATGGGGGCAGCAGATAGCACACAGCCGTTATGTCCGTTCGCGCGACGGAGCCTGCTATATCGAGCCGGCGCAGGATATTCGTCCGCTGGAACAGGGCTTTGCTTTTCGTTTTGA
>JAIRLL010000267.1 GCA_031259505.1 Tannerella sp. | reverse complement strand
CGACCGACTACGTGTTCGACGGCCGCGGCACGCGCCCCCTCCGCGAAGACGACGCAACGAATCCGCAGTCCGTCTACGGCGCAAGCAAACTGGCGGGCGAGCAGGCTTTGCAGGCAGTCTGTCGCGACGCGGTGACTGTGCGCACGTCGTGGCTTTATTCGGAATACGGAAACAACTTTTTCCGGACGATGCTGAGACTGGGCAGCGAGCGTGCGACGGTCAGCGTCGTATCCGACCAGACCGGGACGCCCACTTATGCCGGCGATCTGGCACGGGCGATACTGACGGTCGTCGACAGTCCCGTTTTCACGCCCGGCGTGTATCACTATTCGAACGAAGGCGCCTGTAGCTGGTACGGCTTTGCCCTGAAAATCATGGCGCTTGCCTGCCTTGCCTGCCGCGTGCTGCCCGTCGGAACGCATGAATATCCCACGCGAGCCGTCCGCCCGGCATACAGCGTGCTTTGCAAGGATAAAATCAGACAGACCTACGGCGTGGCAGTCCCCGACTGGGAAACAAGCCTTGCTGAAGCAGTGCGGCGCATACACTCACAATCCTGAATCATGAACTGTACGGAAGAAATACGGCGGCGAAGAACGTTTGCCATCATCAGTCACCCCGACGCGGGAAAGACGACCCTCACGGAAAAACTGCTGCTTTTCGGAGGCGCCATCCACATTGCAGGCGCCGTGAAGTCGAACAAGATTCGCAAAACGGCTACATCCGACTGGATGGAAATCGAAAAACAGCGCGGCATATCGGTGGCCACATCGGTAATGGCTTTTGATTATGAAGGATATAAAATCAATATCCTCGACACTCCGGGGCATCAGGATTTTGCGGAAGACACGTTTCGGACGCTGACAGCGGTCGACAGCGTAATCATCGTGGCCGACGCCGCCAAAGGCGTGGAAGCGCAGACACGCAAACTGATGGAAGTCTGCCGGATGCGCCGCACGCCCGTCATCATTTTCATAAACAAGATGGACCGCGAAGGGAAAGACCCGTTCGACCTGCTCGACGAGATGGAAAGCGAACTGAAAATCAAAGTCTGTCCGCTGAGCTGGCCTGTCGAGACAGGGCAGCGCTTCAAAGGCGTATATAATATGCATGCACGGAAACTGGATCTTTACAGACCCGACAAACAGACGGTTACCGACAGCGTCGAAATCAGCGACATCCACAGTCCGGCGCTGGAAAAGCACATCGAACCGGCGCTGGCGGAAAAACTTCGCTCGCATGTCGAACTGATCGACGGCGTTTATCCGGCGTTCGAGGTCGGGGAAAACCTCAAAGGCAACCTGGCGCCCGTCTTTTTCGGATCGGCGCTGAACAGTTTTGGCGTCCGGGAACTGCTCGACTGTTTCGTGCGAATCGCCCCGTCGCCCCGTCCGGTGCAGGCGCTCGAACGCGCGGTCGATCCCCTGGAAGAGAACTTTTCGGGCTTCATTTTCAAGATTCACGCCAACATGGACCCGAATCATCGCAGTTGCATCGCCTTCGTGAAGGTTTGCTCCGGACGTTTCGAACGGAATGTCAATTACCGGCATGTGCGTTTGAACAGGATGCTGCGTTTCAGCAGCCCGACCGCTTTTATGGCGCAGAAAAAAGAAATAGTGGACGAAGCCTTTGCCGGCGACATTGTAGGACTGCCCGATACGGGCAACTTCAAGATCGGCGACAGCCTGACGGCCGGCGAAGACCTTCATTTCAAGGGAATGCCAAGTTTCTCGCCCGAAATGTTCAAATACATCGAGAATGCCGACCCGATGAAGACCAAACAGTTGAACAAAGGCATCGAGCAGTTGACAGACGAAGGTGTTGCCCAACTCTTTGTCAGCCAGATGAACGGACGGAAAATCATCGGGACGGTGGGACAGTTGCAGTTTGAAGTGATTCAATACCGCCTGCTGCACGAATACGGCGCACAGTGCAGGTGGGAACCTCTGCCGCTGCATAAAGCCTGCTGGATTGAAAGCCAAAACGATATGGCGCTTGAGAACTTCAAGCGGCGTAAATCGCAGTACATGGCGCTCGACCGCGAAGGTCGCGACGTCTATATGGCCGATTCGCCCTACGTACTGGCGATGGCGATGCAGGATTTCCCCGATATAAGATTTCACTTTACATCCGAATTTTAACCTGACTTTGTCGCAACCCGCCGCTGTCTATACCGTAATCTGCTATAAATCCGGGTGCGGGATAAGAAATAACGCCTTCGGCGTCGAATATGCATACCCCCGGGCAGGCGCAGCGCAGCTCGGAGACAACGCCAACCCTCGCTGATAACCCCGTAAGGGGTTGAACCGTTTCGCAGTTCCGGCGGGGAGGCGACGTATACCCCGGGCTGTGCCTGCGGCTTGCAGCCCCGAGTTGCGCTACGCTCGCAAGGGGTTATTGACTACGTCGAACTAACGTTTTATACTGCGCACGGTGTAAATGTGTGATGTTATTCTACTGGATTGCCATGTCGCTACGCTACCAATGACATGTTTCGCTATTTGCTTATTATCAGTCCACTGGATTGCTTCGTGCCTCG
>JAIRLL010000257.1 GCA_031259505.1 Tannerella sp. | reverse complement strand
AACAACAACTATTAAAATTTATATGTATGAAAAGTATAATTATCAATGTCCGGCAAATAAAAATCATAGCAGTCACTATTGCTGTGATGATGCCGTTACTCTCAAAAACTCAGACAGTTGTTCCGTTATTTTCACAACGCCAGTGGAAAGCGGAATGGATTACGGTTCCCGAAACAGGACCGGCAACATATGGCGTATACCTGTTCAGGAAAAGTTTTGAAACAGAAACAACACCCGCTTCCTTCCCCGTTTATGTTTCCGGAGATAACCGGTATAAATTATATGTAAACGAAAAACTTGTATCCCTGGGGCCTGCGCGATGCGATGTGGAACACTGGAATTTCGAAATTGTCGATTTGGCTCTCTTGCTTAAAAAAGGCCGTAATATTGTTTCGGCCAAAGTATGGAATGAAGGCGACAAAAAAGCCGAAGCGCAGGTTTCTTTTCGTACCGGATTTATCCTTCAGGGCGTCACGGACGAAGCTGCTGTCCTGAATACAGGTAAAGCATGGAAATGCATTCAGGACAGCAGCTACAGTATACCTCAAGGAGGAAGACGTTTCGGATATTCCGTCGTTCCTCCCAATGAACAGATTGACATGCAATTCCATATCAGAGGATGGGAAAAACTGTCATATGATGACAGTGCATGGAAAGAACCGCAAGTCATTTCACGCGGTACGCCGAAGAATACTGTCGGCATCGACGCAAACAAAACCTGGCGACTTGTTCCTTCCACTTTGCCGCAAGTAGAATTGCAATACCAGCGATTTGAAAAGGTCAGAAAAGCGGAAGGTGTCACCCTTGCACCGTCATTCCCTGCCGAAAAGGAGGAAATACACGTGCCGGCTCATACGACCGCTTCCATTCTGCTTGATCAGGCTTTTCTGACGAACGCTTACCCGACTCTGATTTTTAGAGGTGGCAAGAACAGTTCCATTACCTTGACTTATGCCGAATCGCTTTACGGTGAACATTTCTCAAAAGGAAACCGAAACGAAGTCGAACAGAAGGTGATAACAGGCACGTCGGACGTCATTATTTCGGACGGGACAAACGACCAGCGTTTTACTTCGCTTTCTTACAGAACATACCGTTACGTAAATATTCGGATAGAAACTAAAGAAACGCCTCTTGTCATTGACGATTTTTACGGAACGTTTACCGGTTACCCGTTTCATCTGAATGCAACACTGGAAACGGAAAATAGCGAGTTGAAAAAAATATTCGAAATCGGCTGGCGTACAGCAAGACTGTGTGCTGTCGAAACTTACATGGACTGCCCTTTTTACGAGCAGTTACAATATATCGGAGATACCAGGATTCAGGCTCTGGTTTCGCTCTACAATAGCGGAGACGACCGTCTGGTTAAAAGTATGCTGACGAATGTAGATAATTCCAGACAACCCGAAGGAATCACTTTAAGCCGATATCCAACCGTAAATCCTCAAATTATCCCTACTTTTACCTTGTGGTATATCGGGATGCTGCATGATTACATGATGTATGGAGCAGACAGAGATTTTATTATAAATAAATTACCGGGCGAACGACAGATTATGAACTATTTCCGGGGCTTTCAGGTCGACGGCGGCTCTTTGAAAAATCTTCCGAACTGGGCTTATGTCGACTGGGCAAACGGACCCGGATGGAGAAGAGGAATGGCGCCGGCAGGCGAAGACGGAAGTTCCGCTTTACTTGATTTTCAGCTTTTACTTGCCTATCAGAATGCCGGCGATCTGGAACAAAACTTTGGCATGAATGATTTTGTATACTTATATCGGGAAAAAGCCGAACAATTGGCAAAAACCATCAGATACAAGTATTGGGACAATTCGCGTAAACTCTTTGCCGATACCCCCGAAAAAAACACGTTTTCGCAACATGCCAATTCTTTAGCCATTCTGGCCGGATTGCTGACAGGACAGCAAGCAAGAGAAACAGGACGAATCATCCTAACCGATACTGCGCTGACGCAAGCCTCCATCTATTTTAAGTACTATGTGCATCAGGCGCTGATTAAAGCCGGAATGGGAAACGAATATCTTGACTGGCTGGATATCTGGCGGAAAAATATTGAACTCGGACTTACTACATGGGCTGAAACATCAAATGTGGAAAGCGCCCGTTCCGACTGTCATGCATGGGGCGCCAGTCCCAATATTGAATTTTTCAGAACAATTCTTGGAATCGAGAGCGCCTCGCCGAATTTTAAAACGGTAAAAATAGAACCTCATCTGGGGACGATCAAAAAAATCGGTGGGGAAATCCCGCATCCGGCAGGAAAAATTTCCGTGAAATACGAATATGCCGGGCATAAATTTACGGCCGAGATAATATTGCCCGAAAAAATTACCGGTTCGTTTGTCTGGAAAGGAAAAGAATATATCTTAAAATCCGGAGAAAATCTGATTAAATTATGAGCCTGTTTTATCAATTCAATGTAAAGTCAAACTGATATGAAACATTCTGTAAAAATAGTAATATTCATCTGCCTGAATACTTTTTTATGCTTTCAGGCAAAACCGCAGCAATCCTTTCCCGAATTTCCACCAAAAAATGTGGACAATGCAATGGATTTTCATCAGATGCTCCATCAGATGGGAATAACGCTTCCTGATTTACCGGCAAAAAAAGACGACCCGAATCTTCCCGAAAGCGCCGTCCCGAGTGATCCGCAAAATCCCGACGGTAGCTGGTCCTATAACGGACACAATCTCAACCGGACGGCATGGGGCTTATGGGATAACTATGACGATTCTTCCGAAGGCTTTTTCCCTGGACGCGATTCTTTCAGAATAGGACGATACACACCGATTCCATTGCTGAAAATGAACAGTGGAGAAGAAATAACTTCGGCAAAAGACTGGTGGGAGAAAAGAAGGCCTGAAATCGCCCATGATCTGCAGCAAAGCCTGTATGGATTTTTCCCGCCCGACGATAAACTGCCTGGCGTGAAATTCAACGTAGTGGAAACAATCGGAGGGGAAGGGAATAACAGATACATTCAGAAAGAATTAATCGGGGAGATTGATATTTCCGGATACCCCGAAGTCCGAAACAAACCGTTTATTTCGGCTACTCTTCGAACTCCTGCTTTTGCATCCGGACAGGTACCCGTAATGATTGTTATCGGCGGATTCAGAAATACAGTCGACCATTACTGGAATATTGTCTCTCCACACGGCTGGGGTATTTGTTCCTTTAGCCCGAACACAATCCAGCCCGACAATGGCGCCGGATTGACAAGCTACCTGATAGGTCTGGTAAACAAGGGAAACTGGAGGAAACCTGACGACTGGGGAACGATTGGCGCATGGGCATGGGGTATCAGCCGGTTGATTGATTACTTTGAAACCGACCGTAGCGTGAACAGCAAAGCCATCGGACTGACCGGCCATTCGCGATACGGGAAAGCCACACTGTTTGCCGCAGCATTCGACACGAGGATTGCAATTGCTTTTCCGAGTGATGCGGGCAGTCTGGGAACTAAAATGAATCGGCGACACTGGGGGCAGGATCTGGAAAATTCAGGCACCCATTCGGAATATCACTGGATGGCAGGCAATTTCCTGCAATGGTGTGGTGAATTGATCCCGGGCAGGTATCTGCCGAGGAAAATAGAAAACTGTCCGGTCGACGCCCATTCGCTGCTTGCTCTCTGCGCTCCACGACCTGTATTTGTCAATGCTGGAAACAAAAGCCTGTGGTCGGACCCTTACGGCATGTATCTCACGCTGGTGCATGCATCTCCGGCTTATGAACTGCTTGGATGTAAAGGCATCGTTATCGAAGACGACAAACCTCGTATCGACGTCGGGTATATTGAAGGAACTTTGGGCTACCGTATTCATAACGGAGGCCATACGGACGCTCCGGACTGGCCGGTTTTTTTTGAGTTTGCAGCAAAATTTATCGCCGCAACAGAGTTGACCGTTTCTGCCGGCATCATAATCCTTCCG
>JAIRLL010000006.1 GCA_031259505.1 Tannerella sp. | reverse complement strand
GTAACCTGATTGACCGCGAGAAAATGGCGGTCGTGCTGCAGGAAACCGTCGGACGACGGTTTGGCAACCGCTATTATCCGCTGTTGAGCGGCGTGGCGCGGTCGCTGAATTTCTATCCGACAGGAAACGAGAAGGCGGAAGATGGCATTGTCAACATCGCGCTGGGGCTGGGAAAATACATCATGGACGGCGGCATCGCGCTGCGCTTTTCGCCCCGGCGACCGCATCATGTCCTGCAACTGAGTTCGGTGGATATGGCGCTGAAAGAAACGCAGAGACGGTTTCTGGCGCTCGACCTGAACAACCATTTCCTGCAGGCGGCCGTCGACGACGCTTTCAACCTGCTGCGGCTGACGCTGAAAGATGCCGAGGCAGACGGCGCGCTGGCGCCCGTCTCTTCTACCTACGACCCCTGCGAGCAGGTCATACGTCCCGGTTATTATCCCGAAGGACGGAAAATACTGTCGTTCGCAAACATCCTCGAACACGACAGACTGCCGCTGGCCGCCACGCTCGGCGAACTGCTGAAAATCGGACAGGACGAGATGGGGCGACCTGTCGAAGTCGAGTTTGCCGTCGATCTCCCCGTCGAGAAAGACGAGGCGACGGCGTTTTATTATCTCCAGATTCGCCCCATCGTCAACCGCAACGAAGTCATCGACGAAGACCCGTCGCAGATTCCCCGCGAGAAGACGCTGCTATATTCGTCCGCCGCGCTGGGGCATGGCGTCTCGTCGGACATATACGATGTAGTCTACGTCAAAAGTAAGGATTTCGACCCGTCGCACAACGCACTCGTCGCCGGCGAGATTGAACAGATAAACCGCCTGTTTGCCGAACAGGACAGGAGCTACATCCTGATTGGCGCCGGACGCTGGGGAAGCGAAGACCCCTGGCTGGGCATACCCGTGAAGTGGCCGCACATCAGCCGGGCGCGCGTGATTGCCGAGTGCAGTTTCCGGAACTACCGCATCGAGCCGAGTCAGGGCACGCATTTCTTTCAGAATCTGACGTCGCACGGCGTGGGCTATTTCACCATCGACCTGTCGCACGGCAGGGACTGGTTCGACGAGGATTACCTGAACAGCCAGCCGTCCGTGCAGGAGACAGCCCGCGTCCGCCGGATACACTTCGACCGGCCGCTTACCGTCCTCATCGACGGACGGCGCAGCGTGGGCGCCGTGAAGAAATGAGTGCAGACGGTGGCGGCGTATTCGGAATGACTGAATGATTGAGAAAGTCGAAAGTCGATACCACTTATGACTTTCGACTTATGACTTGTGACTGAAATTCGCAAATTTATGCCGTGCGCAGTATAATCTCTCCGAAAAACTCCGGACAGTGATAGTTCGGTTGCGGCAGGTCAATCGGGCTCCATGTGACGTAGTGCGGATTTTCCGTGTCGTCGGCGCATTTGTAGAAGTTACCGAAAATCTTTTCCGGCAGGCTGGAAGGGTCTATTCCCATCAGGCGTAACGGGATGGCCGCCGTCAGTTCCCATGCATGGATGCCTTTTTTTTCGGCGAAGGCTTCGCGCTGCAGCGTGGTATAGCGACGGATACTGCGATATTCGTCTGCTGTCAGCGGCGTGCTGTCTGCCCGCGTACGGTGGCGTGCCGAGTAGCACGTGCCGATGCAGTTGAATTCGAAATTGATGTAGTTCATCTCGCCGTCTCTGCGCATGAAGAATTCGACGCAACTGTCGGGATGCACATACGTGCCGTCGCTGTCGGACACGGCGCGGACAGACAGTCCCCGTACGAAATAGTGGATATACAGATCCTCCGCGCCACGGGCAATGTCGAACACGGCCACGGGCCTGTACGGAAACCTGTCTTTCCAGTTCAGCACGTCGATGCTTTCCCGCTGCGCATGAAGTTCCATGACTGTGGCGGCTTCGGACAGATCGCGTGTGTCCAGCGCCGGAAGATAGGGAACGGTCAGTTTTTTCATCATAATAAATTTTTATTTCATATTCACGGGACGGCGACACGGTTTCAACTGTTGGAAGAAATCGTTCCCCTTGTTGTCCACGAGGATAAAGGCGGGGAAATTTTCCACTTCAATCTTCCAGATGGCTTCCATGCCCAGTTCGGGATATTCGAGGCATTCCACTTTCCTGATACTTTCGAGGGCGAGTATGGCTGCCGGGCCGCCGATGCTGCCGAGATAGAATCCGCCGTGCTTCTGGCAGGCATCCGTCACCTGCCGGCTGCGGTTTCCTTTGGCGATCATCACCATGCTGCCGCCGTGCGACTGAAACAGGTCTACATACGAATCCATCCGTCCGGCCGTCGTCGGGCCGAACGAACCCGATGCCATGCCGGCGGGCGTCTTGGCGGGACCTGCATAATAGATCGGATGGTCTTTGACGTACTGCGGCAGCCCTTCGCCGCGGTCGAGGCGCTCTTTCAGTCTGGCGTGGGCGATGTCGCGACCGACGATGATTGTCCCGTCGAGCGCCAGCCGCGTGGCGACGGGATATTTGTCCAGTTCTTTCAGGATTTCGGACATAGGCTGATTCAGGTTGATTTTTACCGCATCGCCTTCGCCTGCCCTGCGTAGCGATTCGGGAATAAAACGTCCCGGATTCGTCTCCAGTTTTTCTATCCAGATACCATCTCTGTTTATTTTCGCCCTGATATTGCGGTCGGCCGAGCACGAAACGCCCATTCCCACCGGACAGGATGCTCCGTGGCGCGGGAGGCGGATAATCCTGACGTCGTGCGCAAAATATTTGCCGCCGAACTGTGCGCCAAGCCCGATGCCGTACGCCTCTTCGAGCACCTGGCGTTCGAGCGCCACGTCGCGAAAAGCCTGTCCGCCCGCGTTGCCTTCCGCGGGAAGATGATCGTAGTAGTGCGCCGAGGCGAGTTTGACGGTTTTCAGGTTGGTTTCGGCCGACGTGCCGCCGATTGCGAACGCGATGTGATACGGCGGACAGGCAGCCGTGCCGAGCGTTTTCATCTTTTCGACAAGGTAGGGGACGAGCGTGGCGGGATTCAGCAGCGCCTTCGTCTCCTGAAAAAGGTAAGTTTTGTTTGCCGAGCCGCCGCCCTTGGCGATGCAGAGGAATTTATATTCGTCGCCTTCCGTGGCGTAGAGATCAATCTGCGCGGGGAGGTTGCATTGCGTGTTCACCTCGCTGTACATGTCCAGAGGGACGTTCTGCGAGTAGCGCAGGTTTTCTTCCGTATAAGTTCTGAAAACGCCTCGGGAAAGGGCTTCGGCGTCGTTGCCGTCCGTCCATATGCGCTGACCTTTTTTGCCGACGATGATAGCCGTGCCCGTATCCTGGCAGAAAGGCAGTTGCCCCCTGGCCGACACTTCGGCATTGCGGAGAAAGGTGAGGGCGACAAACTTGTCGTTCTCGCTTGCCTCGGGGTCGGAAAGGATGTTTGCCACCTGCTGCTGATGCGCGGTGCGCAGCATGAACGCCACGTCGCGAAACGCCGCATTCGCCATCTCGACAAGCCCTTCGGCTTCTACCTTCAATATTTCACGCCCCTCAAATGTGGAAACGGATACATGCTCGCCCGTGAGCAGATAATACTCCGTGTCGTCTTTTCCCGTCGGAAAAGGTTCCTGATATCTGAATTCGACTGTTGCTGACATTTGCTATTTATTTTAAAGTATGATATTACAGGCTGCAAATATAGTCATTCGACCGGAAAAACAGACATGATTTATATGGAAATTTCAACTCGGGGACATTTTTCCTTTGTCCGGCAGCCTTATTTGCGCCATGCCGGAAATATCGGATTTATTTGCTGCAATCCGGCTTTTATCAGGGGTTTGTGGAACTGCTGGCGGTAGAGCGCGAGGGCGGCGGCGTTTTTTGAGGGCGTTTTCTGATGCGCGGGGGGGGCTGTTTTGGGGGCTTTTGA
>JAIRLL010000002.1 GCA_031259505.1 Tannerella sp. | reverse complement strand
TTTTTACTGCCTTTTTAATGTATCGTTCACTACAAATCCATTTCCTGATTCGCAGCATACACCGGTTTGCAACCTCCTCCTGCAAGGCGATTGCGGTAGGTCATTCTACCATGTAATTTACAGCTTTACGCATGGCAGCCACTCCATGCGTTTCTCGCGGCACAACAGGAGTTCCGAATTTCCCGTTCATTAATGCAAAGAGCGCTTTCGTGAAGATGTTTTTCACAGCGCCACAATAAAGATATAGTCAAATTTTCCCTACCTTTACATCCGTTTCCGCGCAACCGGACGGAGGCGATGCAAAGCAGCGCGGAAACAGACGGAAACAAACTATAAAAAACAGGAATATGAAACATCTATTATTTACAGTTCTCATGCTCCCGCTGTTCTGGGGATGCACAAAGAATGTATCCGGTACGGAATTTTTCCCTGAAATAACCCGCGAATCCCGACCGTGGACGCGCTGGTGGTGGATGGGCAGCGCGGTCGATTCGGCCGGCATCACCCGCAGCCTTGAAGCGATGAGCCGCGCGGGCATCGGCGGCGTGGAGATTACGCCCATCTACGGTGTCAAGGGGCAGGAAGACCGCTATATCGACTATCTCTCGCCGCGATGGATGCGCATGCTCGCCTTTACGGAGTCCGAAGCCGAACGGCTGGGAATGGGCGTGGACATGAACAGCGGCACCGGCTGGCCTTTCGGCAGCCCGGAAACCGGCGTCGACGACGCGGCCTCGCGACTTGTTTTCGTGGACGGACGGCCGGAAGTCGGACGGACGGGGCAGCGCGTCAAGCGGGCGGCGCCCGGCGGTGAAGGATTCGTCGTCGACCACTTTGACCGCGGGGCGGTGCGACGCTATCTGGAAAGATTCGATCGCGCCTTTGCCGATAACGGCGTCGCCTTCCCACACGGCTTTTTCAACGATTCCTACGAAGTGTACGGCGCCGACTGGACAGCCTCGCTGCCCGACGAGTTTGAACGGCGACGGGGATATCGCATTCAGGATCACTTCGCCGAACTGACGGCCGACGGCGCGACGGACACCTCGGCGCGCGTCATCGCAGACTATCGTGAAACCGTCGCCGACATGCTGCGCGACAACTTCACGCAGGTATGGATCGACTGGGCGCACGGCCACGGCGCGACGGTGCGCAACCAGGCGCACGGCTCGCCTGCCAATCTGCTCGACCTTTATGCCATGGTCGACATCCCCGAATGTGAATCGTTCGGCATCACGGATTTCGACATCCCCGGACTGCGACGCGATTCCATCCGCCGGACGAACGACAGCGATCCGAGCGTGCTCAAATATGCTTCGTCGGCTGCGCACGTCGCCGGCAAGAAATATACTTCGGCCGAGACGTTCACCTGGCTGACCGAACATTTCCGCACATCGCTCTCGCAGTGCAAGCCCGAACTTGACCTCATGTTCGCTTCCGGAGTGAATCGCGTCTTCTTCCACGGCTCCGCCTACTCGCCGCACGATGCTCCCTGGCCGGGATGGAAATTCTATGCCTCCGTCGACATGTCGCCCACCAACACCATCTGGCGCGACGCTCCGGCATTTTTCGACTACATCGCCCGCGTGCAGGCCTTTCTGCAGAGCGGCGCGTCCGACGGCGACTTCCTGCTCTACCTCCCCATCTACGATATATGGCACGAGCAGCGGGGCGACTTCTACCTCTCCTTCTCCATTCACGACATGCGCAGGCGTTTGCCGGAATTTTGCGGCGCGGCAGACCGTATCATGGCCTGCGGCTATGATGCCGATTACATCTCCGACCGGCTGCTGGCCGAATGCAGCGTCGAAAACGGCCTTCTCGTAACTGGAGGCGGCGCGCGCTACAGGGCGCTCATTCTGCCTTCCGTCAAACGACTGCCGCTCGAAACGCTCGAACAGATTGACCGCCTGGCGCGGCAGGGCGCAACGGTTATCTTCGCCGGACGGTATCCCGCAGATGTTCCGGGACTGTTTCGCCTCGAAGAAAGGCGCGAAGCGTTTGCCGCGACAATGTCGCGCCTGCGTGCCGAACCGACCGTCGCGCTGACGGATACGGCTGTGGGCGGTTCGCTGCTGCCTGCCGCCTTCAATCCGTACCGCGAGTCGTTTGTCGCCGATTTCGGAGGGAACCTGATTCGCCGCAGGCACGACGGCGGGCATCTCTATTTCGCGGTCATGCTGAAAAACTGCCGGATAGACAGTTGGGTGACGCTGGGTACGAAAGCCGAAAGCGCCCTCTTCTGCGACCCCCTGACCGGCAAAACCGGAAAGGCTCGCCTGCGAAACCGCAACGGCGCCACGGAAATATACATGCAGTTGCAGCCCGGACAGTCGCTGCTGCTCAAAACCTTTACCGCAGGAAATGTTTCTGCGGAAGAATGGACGTATTACCGTCCGACGGGCAAACGCACGACGCTGGACACGGGCTGGACGATGCATTTCATCGACAGCGAACCGGCGGTGCACGAATCCTTCAGCCTCCCGGCGCCCGTCTCGTGGACGGAACTGGACAACGATACGCTGAAGCGGAACATGGGAACAGCGCTGTACGCCACGACATTCGACTTTGCGAAGGAAACCGGCCGCGAATACCGCCTCCATCTGGGCGACGTCCGCGAAAGCGCCGTCGTGAGCGTGAACGGGAAAAACGCCGGCACGCTCTTTGCCGTTCCCTTCGAAATGAACATCGGCAACCTGCTCCGTGACGGCAAAAACACGCTCGAAGTAGCCGTCACCAACCTGCCTGCCAACCGCATCGCCGATTACGACCGCCGCGGCGTGGAATGGCGCATATTTCACGAGATAAACTTCGTGGACATCAACTACCGCAATACGCGCTTCGACGCCTGGGATCCGCTGCCTTCGGGACTGACGGGAACGGTCGCGATCGAGGAACTGGCGGTGGATGGTAGTGATTAGTGATTAGTGGTTAGTGAGATGTTGAAGTAAACATTTTAGTTATCCAATTAAACGGCATTTAAAAATAACACAATTTAAACTGTAATATTATGAAACGAATAGCATTTAAAATGAAACTGAAGCCGGGATGCCGGCAGGAATACATCCGGCGACACAGCGAAGTGTGGCCCGAAATCAGGGCGCTTATCAAACAGTCGGGCATCGGCGACTATTCCATCTTTCTGGACGAAGAAACCGGCACGCTCTTCGGCGTGCAGAAACAGGGCGGCGAAGTATCGTCGCAGGAACTCGGCAATGTGGCGATTCAGCAAAAATGGTGGGACTATATAAGCGACATCATGGAGGTCAACCCCGACAATTCGCCCGTGACCGTGTATCTCGAAGAAGTGTTTCACCTGGAATAACTGTCATTCTTCTTCGTTTGCTTTGTATGCAATATATCGGCAGAAAAAACGTTGTTTTTAATATCGAATAACAAATTTAATTCTAAAACGATGAACAAATTATTACTACTACTTCTTCTTGCAGCCGCAGCAGTCTCCTGCCGGCCAAAGCAGGAACCCATGGAAGCCCTGATCGTCGACCGGCTGGACAGAGCGGTAGGGCAGTATGAACTGATGGCGGCCTCGCTGGCCGATCAGCCCGACAAACTACCCAGGACAATCGATGCCGACGGAAAACTGCTGACCACATCGTCCGGCGGATGGGTGAGCGGATTTGTGCCCGGCTCGCTCTGGTATCTTTACCAGTACAGCGGAAGTCCTGCTTTACTGGAATATGCCAAGAACTATACGGCGCGTCTGGAAAAGGAAAAGTACAACCGCGGTACCCACGACCTGGGATTTATGCTCTACTGCAGCTACGGCAACGGCTACCGTCTGACGGGCGATACGGCTTATTCCGGCGTCCTGCTGACGGGCACCGAATCGCTGGCAAGCCGCTTCAATCCGGTCATCGGGTGCATCCAGTCGTGGAATACCAGCGAGAAATGGCAGTTCCCTGTGATTATCGACAACATGATGAATCTGGAATTCCTGTTCTGGGCGGCGCGGGAATCGGGCGATTCGCGCTACCGGGACATCTGCCTGTCTCATGCCGACGTCACCATTGCAAACCATTTCCGTCCCGACGGCAGTTCCTGGCACGTCGTTTCGTATGACACCGTCACCGGACAGGTGGAAAGGAAAAACACCCACCAGGGCTTCAGCGACGAATCGGCCTGGGGACGCGGACAGGCCTGGGGACTGTACGGCTTCACGATGATGTATCGCGAGACGCAGGACGTGAAATACCTGGAGCAGGCCGAACGCATTGCCCGTTTCATCCTGAATCATCCCAACCTGCCGGCAGACGGGATTCCCTACTGGGACTTCAACGCGCCGGACATCCCCGACGCCCTGCGCGACGCCTCGGCGGGAGCCATCATCGCCTCGGCGCTTATCGAACTGAGCAGCTATGTGGACAAATCTCTCGCCAAAACATGTCTGGAAACGGCCGAAACGCAGATTCGCACGCTATCCTCGCCCGAATACTTTGCGGAAAAGGGCGCCAACGGAAATTTTCTGCTGAAACATTCCGTCGGCAGCATGCCTCACAACTCGGAAGTGGATGTGCCGCTCACCTATGCCGATTACTATTACATCGAGGCGCTGTTGCGCTACAAATCTCTTGCAGAGGGCAAATGAAAGTAAGGGGCTGGCCAAAGAGAAGTGTTATTATTCCGGCAAGTATCTGCATGTTACTGCTGCCTGCCTGTGTGCGGGAATCGCCGCGGCAGGCGGCAGCGTATTATGTGGCAGCGTATGTCTGGCCTTCGTGTCACGATGAAGAGTTGAGCCGTACCCTGATATGGCCTGAGGGAACAGGCGAATGGGAGGTTATCCGGAAGGGAAACAAACGGTTCGAAGGACATTATCAGCCGAAACGGCCATTGTGGGGCTACGAAATGGACGACGACCCGCGGGTGGTGGAAAAATGGATCGACGCCGCTGCCGAACACGGCGTCAATGTCTTTATCTACGACTGGTACTGGTATAACGAAGCCCCGTTTCTGGAAAACGCCCTCAACAACGGTTTCCTGAAAGCCCGAAACAGCGACAAAATGCAGTTTTATCTCATGTGGGCGAACCACGACGTCTACCGGAGTTTCTTCAACGTGCACCTCTACGGCGACGAAACGTCGATGCTGTGGGACGCCCGCGTGGACTGGAAAAGCTACAAAGTCCTCGTCGAACGGGTCGTCGACCGCTATTTCCGGCAGCCCAATTATTTCAAAATCGACGGCAAACCGGTATTTGCCATCTTCGACACCGGCAAACTGCTGGAAAGTTTCGGAAGCATGGACGAGACTTGCCGTGCGCTCGACTATTTCAGGGATGAAGTGAAAAAGGCGGGATTTCCCGGTCTGCATATCCAGTGGGAGCAGCCGTGGGGTTCGATGATGTCGGAAGAAGAGGCGGCGCGGTTTTCCGCAAGGCTCGACTCGATGGGATACGGCAGCGTAGCCATGTACAACATGGGCGGCTTCGACGAAGACTATCTGGTTTACGGCGCCAACGCCTTCCGCATACTCGAACGGCTGGATTCCGCCCTGAACGTTCCCGTATTCCCCTGCGTATCCATTGGCTGGGACGATACGCCGCGCTTCCCGGACAAAAGCGGCGACCAAATCGTACGCTACCACAATACGCCGGCCGCTTTCGCCATGCTGCTGCAGAAAGCGAAAGCATACGCCGACCGCCATCCGGAACAGCCGAAACTGATTTTCGTCAATTCATGGAACGAATGGGTGGAAGGCGGCTACCTGCTGCCCGACATGCTGAACGGATTCGGCTATCTGGAAGCGGTGAAAGATGTCGTGGTGGACGGGAGATACGACGGATATATGAAGACGCTGTCGGATGATTGAATGACTCTTACTGCTGTTATGCCAACGTTTATACTGCGCGCGGTGTAATTTTATGATATTATTCTACTGGATTGCTTCACCCTTCGGGTTCGCAATGACGGGGATGCCATTGCCGTCAACAATGGCGTCCGACGTCATTGCGAGACCCTATATTTTTCAAATAAACAAGGGGGAAATGACGGGAGCATCATTGGCAATCACCCAAACAGGGGAGTATCATCAGCAATTTCCCGAAATGAGGAAAACTCACTGTTTATCAACGTTATCGTCGAATTCCGTCATTGGTAGCGTAGCGACGTGGCAATCCAGTAACATGTTACACTTTATTAATTCTCCATTCCTAAAGGGCGCCTTGTCTGAACGGACAGTGACAAGTTGTCCAAATGAACAGTTTTTAAAATGAACACGAATGTTTTACGTAAGAATCAACAAAATGAAAGTCTTCGACAACCGCGAAGGCTTTTTGGGACTGTTTAACCGCAGCGCCGAAC
>JAIRLL010000344.1 GCA_031259505.1 Tannerella sp. | reverse complement strand
GGCCGAACGCTTCCTGTACCTCGGCAGGATCGTCGTCGCACGCCCGGCCAGCCTGAAATTCCTGATCGGGTGGATCAACCGGCTGAATGACCTGGTCTATCACAGCAGCGGGTATGCGGACGCTTCATACACAGGATAGAACAGCAAACCGAATAAATAAACGAATAATTAATAACAGCAATTTAAATGTAGAAATCATGCAACAGCACGGAAATTTAAACAGCGTAATGGAGACCGGAGACCATTTCAAAAACGGGGCGAGTCTGAAAAGCCTGACGAGTAAGAGAAACTTTTTTAAACTGAAATGATATGGCAAGAGTATTTAAAATAACGCCCAAGCGCGTAAAGAGGACAAACGGAACGGTATTGACACCTGAAATGTCAATAACCGTAACTACAGTACAGCATACTTCCGACCTGTTTTACAATGGAGCGAAAGAGATCAAGGAAGCATATATGCGGCTTTACGATTTTGATTATCAGAAAGCCTGTTGCTGTAAAAATGATTTTGAAGTTAAACAATTAGATTAAAATTCACGATGATAATATTTTTTTTTAAAAAATACGGATACCTCATAGCAACAGTTATTGGATTGCTAATATTGATATGTTTTTTATTGTTACTCATTCCTGAATCGCAAATGCCGACCATTCTTCAAAGTAGTGGTTTAGTCGCTATTATCAGCGCTTTTCTCGGAGTTGTAATGACAGTAGCCGTAACAGCTATTTTATTGGAGAAACAAGCTGAAACTCAAAAAGAGTTGTTAGATAAACAATCTGAAACAGAGTCTAAAAAAGACAAAGACATGAAAATTCATGAGCGAAAAATTCATGTTTTTTCCGCTTTTACGAGTAAAATGTGGAAAATGGCAGATGAAGCAAGTATTATTGAATTAAAGAATAAATACGAAGAACTCAGGTCAATGTGTTTTGGTGAACTTGTATTTTTCCTTACACAAAAAGAAATAGAGGAACTGACAGCAGTTATTGGAGAAATTGACAATACAAAACCAATAGATTTTAATCTGAAGCATTTCTGCAAAATCACTAATATATTGCAAAGTAGCCTTGAAAATAAACATGAAAGTGAAGTGTATTTACAAAAACTTTATAATGCTTTTGACAGGAATAGTATTGGTCAGCAAAATGACAGCAAACACACAGAAATTGCAAATAAAGCTAGTAATACAAATTCCTCAAGTGTAACTTTCTGGCATTTTAATGTATGGGGAGAAGAACAGATAACTGCATTTAAAAACAGTAAATGGTTTTTATCCTTAATTGAATATGGCGAAGATTGGCGGACAGGGTTATTGAAGCAGGTAAAGCCCAATGATATTGTTTTCCTCTTCAAACGGGGCGGTACAGGATATATTGGCGCTTTTAAAGTATTGGATCCGCCATGGAAGATTATTCAAGCAAAAGAAAATTATGATGATTATAACCAGGAGGAAAAAGAAGAAATTGCTGAATATGATATCTACGAAGCCATCGAAGACGGAGCAACTTTAGTTTCCTGCATCCTTGTTGAGCCAATTGCCTATAATTATAAAGGCGTGGGATACTTGACCGTAAGGCGTAGAACTATTGAGCGCATGAATGACCCCGAGGCGGTGAAATATTTGATTGAAAAGTTTAGTAACAACAGCTTGAATCCGGAACAGAAAAAAGGTATCGGGAAGTTAGACGAAATAACATCAATACCAAATTTGAATACGGATTATTTTAACAGAACCTTGACAAAGCAAAACTGATGGGAACAAAAAATTGTCCTTTCTGTGGCGAAGAAATTTTAGCTACAGCCAGAAAATGCAAACATTGCGGCGAATGGTTGGAAGAACAGACCGAAACAGAAATTGAAGCGCCAGAAAGTACTCTTATTACCAATTTCAATTCTACATGGTTGGTTCGTGCTTGTTGGGCGGCTATGATTTTTACAATTGTAATTGGATTGAAAAGGCAATTGAAGGGGCATGAGTATGCCAGCGTAATATTGCCGGCATACAGCAGGATAATGTTTGTTGCTGCAATTGGTTCAGGACAGTATTTGGGTGTGAAACTTCATGGAGGACGGTAATTCACAGCAAAGAGATGAAACTTATATTCCTGTCAATCATGCTATGCCTGTTCTCTGTCATGAACGCTCAGACGGTTGCCTCGAAACATACAATCGGCAGTATTGAAAAACGGAGCAACTGGTATGACATCTATAATGAGCGGGGCAAAAAAATTAAAACCATTCACGCCGGTATTGGCGAACTGGTTGGTTTTGGCTCGCATTTTTTCATTGTCAAGCGAGGTAACTGGTATGATTTATATAATGAAACAGGCACGAAATACAAAACCTTGCCGGTATCCACGGGTGAAATCGTGTCGGTAGCAGGCGGCACATTCACCGTTCGAAGAGGCGCCTGGCTGTACGCCTGTGACTCTATGGGGAAGAAAATCAGCGCCCGGCAAGCAAAGTAGAAAAATCGGGCAGAATGAGAAATATGATACAGGTAGAAGAAATCCTGCAAAAGGAAGAAGAAAAGCACCAGTTGGTGCGTCTGGGCATCGTGTCCGACTGGCAGAAGACCGTGGAGCGGGCTGTCGCGGCCGGCGTGCGTTTTCACGATGCCGCGACCGGCTTTGCGAAAGGCGATTTCCTGTGCTATTTCTATCGTACCCTTCTCTGCTACGGGCGTTTTATCGACCGGGAAAAGCGTTCGAACGAACGGTTGAAGAAATGCCTGTACCGGAAGACACAGGGCTTCGTGGCCGCGCGGCGCAGGGAACAGCCTGCCCCGCTGGATCTGGAACTGAAAACCGGCGCGCAGTTTACCGTTGCCTACCTCCTCTCGGAAGACGTATACAACGCCTTCTACGTCGCCTTTTGCCTCTCCGGACAATCCTTTGATACGCCGGACGAGACAGAAGATTTTTTCCGCCGCGAGGCCGAAAACAAATATCCCCTCCATATCGACGGATACGTCGATGCGCTGAAAAGCGACGACCGCGCTTTCTGGGAAACGACCTGCCTCTACCTGCGCGATTTGTCGGCCCGTATCGTACGAATGGCGCCGGGACGCTTCGGAAAAACAGCTTATCTGGATATGGTCGCCGAAGATACCTGGACGAGGACTTACGAGATACTGAACGCCCGTCTGGTCGGGCAAACCGGCCACGTGCCGACGTTCCGGAGCGGAACGGATTTCAGGAACTACCTCATACAGACATGTCGCTTTCTGGCCGACAACCTGTACCGGAAATACGCCGGACGAAAAGAGGTCTATATCGAAGACGTTTTTCCGTATTATCAAAGTGACACGGAAGAGGAGACGGACGGAAGCGGCTTCGCATGGGAATGGCTCGAGGATGATACTGCAGCGGATGCTCCGGAACACAGAGAGAATGAAATAAAGGAACTGGAAGTGGATGTCGACAATCCGTACGAAGTGGCGTATGCCGTTTCCATCATCCTGCTCAATCCCGGCCATGCACTGTACCGCGCGCTTACGGAAGGCATCGAAGACAGGGTGGCCATACTGATGAACCGGTCGGTGCACGGAAAGAGCTACAACGAAATCACGACCGACCTCTACGGCGCCCACATGCCGGACGACGCTTTCCGGCGGGCTGTCGCAAAGGCGCGAAAAGACTGTGAACGCATACGGAAAACGCTGACCGACCGATTCATCGGGCTTGTCAGGCAGAAAGAAGAAAAGAAACGGGCTGTGGTGAAAAGTTTTACGCAGCCGCGTCACATCCCGCAATCACGGCAGATAATGTACTGAAATGACCGTTATGAATCGCAAAAACAATTCCTGTACTCGCGTCGACGCAGAACGTTACCTGCTCAACCAAATGACCGACGATGAAGAGACGCTGTTTCAGCAGCATCTGGACACGTGCGAAACCTGTCGTTCCTGCCTCCGGCAGGTGCGCAGCCTCGCGCAGGCATTACTCGGGGACGATGACCGGCGGACAGCCGTCTTCCGGTTACGCCCTTTTAAAAGGCCGCCCCTCCGGTATCTTTTCCGGGCTGCGGCGGTGGGCGCGTTGCTGGTTGCGGGAGGCCTGTCCGTATTCCTGTCCAAACGCAACGCCGGAAGCGATGGCGCACACGACTTGCGAATCGAACACCGGCGCAGGGCAGCCATAGAGTATGCCGATGCTTCCCTTGAATTGCTGTCTCCTCCGTATCCCGTCTGTACGCTGGACGTCCGCGCGACGCCCCTGCTTTTCCGGTGGAACAGGGCAACGGCCTACCGGCTGCGGATCACCTCCGGCGGCAGGACGGTGATTGCCGTCGACAGCGTCGGCGACTGCTACACGCCCGAACCGGCCGCCGTCGCAGCCTGCGACAGCCTGCTCTGGATGCTGGAAACGGAAGGACAGGTGATAAAGGGGATCATAGTGAACAGTGAATAATAAAATGGCGATGGATATGATGTGTTTTTATGAATGTGAAGTTTGCGCTCCCGATTATGTTCCCGATTGTGCTCCCGATTGCTCCCGTCGGCTGAAGCCGACGGCAATGAGAAGAATTGGGCTAAAGCCCGGTGCAGCGTCGGGAATCCGCTGTTGCGGACATGCTTTGCCTTCTTTAATCCCTGTCACCGCGGCTCGCAAGGGCGCGGGCTTTAGCCCAATTTTTATTCTTGCCGAAAAGGAGGAAAAAGCAGAAAAAATAAATGAAAGAAAAGAATTTTAAATATGAATTTGAATATAAAATCATGTATCGTTATATGCGCATTTTTAACCGCATGGCTGTGGCCGGCGGCGATGCAGGCGCAGCGAATAACAAAAATTGAAGCCGAAGCCGTCGACGGGAAAATACGGGTGACCTGCGAGTTGCAAACCAACACTTACCAGAATTTAATTCTGTCGTGTTCCGATAATGACGGGCAGTCGTTCTTTCTCTGTCAGACCGTGACGGGCGACGTGGTCAACCAGCTCAGCGGCCCGAAGGAACTGATATGGGACTGTGCCAAAGACGGCATTATCATGGGCAATTTCATCTTTCGGGTCACGTGTGCACACTCGGCTCGTCCGCCCGTGCAGACAGACCGGAAAACGGAGCCAAAGAAGACCGAACCCCAAAAGACCGAAAATGCGGCTGCAAGACAGTCTGCACGAGACAGCGTAAGGCGCGCCGCCCGCCCCGACCCCGGCGCAGCGGCGAAAACAGGCGGCGGATTCTTTCTTATGCCCGGCGTTTCGGCCGGGGCTGTCATGTCTTATTCGCTGATGGCAGGGTACGCCGGGACGTGGGGTGGATACGCTAAAGTCAAATCCAGTTTCGCTTCCAAAGGCGAATCCGTTGCCGGAGGGTCGAACGACTTGTATTTCGACGGCAACTATGTAAAAACCGGACGTTTCTCCGCCTCCGCAGGACTTGTCAAATCGTTGAGTAATACCTGTTTTCTCTATGCCGGCATAGGATACGGCAGCCGGTGGGTTCAGTGGAAATCGATGACAGGTCAGCCCGTCGAAATTGAAGACTACTCTTTTTCAGGCATAGACCCCGAAGTGGGCATCCTGCTGAAAATCCGGCGATTCACGATAAGCGGAGGCGGCAACTGTCTGTCGGGAAAGCGATCTGTCTTCGAAGCAAACATCGCCATAGGTTTTATCTTTTAATACGCACGCCGAATGAAAAAATGGATCTGTCTTTGTATATGCGCGATGGCGGGCTGGAGTTGCGAAGACTTCCGGCCGCTGCAGAATCAACCGCATACGGTTGAGGCCGAGATTACGGGAATTACCGAAACGTCTGCTGCCTGCTCCATTTCGATAGAGCCGTCGGGCGCTACGCAGAAAGTGGGAATCGTCTACGGTACAGACCCCTCGCTGCAGACAAACACATCGGAACTGAACGCGGAGATTGCACCGGGAAACAGTGCATCCTTTACGCTTTCCGGACTTTACGGCGGAACGGACTACTATATAGAAGCCTATGCGACAGATCAGTCGGGGTATCGTATCTATGGACATATTCAGTCCTTTAGGACAGGATGGATCACCCTTACCGAATTTGGCAATGGCATTGTCGCCTCGAAAAATTTTGGAGGAGGAGACGGTACGCGAAACTCCCCCTTCCTGATTGCCGACGCCCGACATTTGAAAAAAATGGTAGACGACAGCAGAGACAATAATTACTCCGGCATCTATTTTAAACTCACGACAGATATTCAGGTGACGGCCGATGAATGGGTACCGATAGGGGACTATTATTCCATATCTCGCTTTCAGGGCGCTTTCGACGGTGGCGGACACACAATCAGCGGCACGCTGAAATCAGAAAACTATTCCTCCTTCGGCTTCTTTCGCTATCTGAACGGGGCAACCGTTTCCAATCTAACCATATCGGCTGCGGTCAGCAATGACCATATCAGCAATGACCATGCTTCAACGGATTGGAACGTTTATACCGGCGCTTTGGCTGGATATGTTGAAGAAAACAGCGTCGTTCGCGACTGTAACGTGTCCGGGCCGGTGAAAGGTGGTCGTGCTACACGGGAAATGGAAGCTTCTCGCACCGGCGGAGTGGCAGGGGAGATTCGGGGTTCCGACGAAACTCCGGTGACTGTCTCAAACTGTACGGTATCCGAATCCGTCACCGGCGGGGAGGCAACAGGTGGCTCCTATACGGGTGGGATTGCAGGGACGGTTAACAACAATGTTGAGATTGCGAATTGCACGGTATCCCAACTGGTCACAGGAGGAACCGGAGTTTTTTACAGTTTTACTGGTGGTGTGGCCGGAAGGATTGGAGACTTCAGTACGATTATTCGCGACTGTAACGTGTCTGGAAAAGTGCAAGGTGGTCGTGCTACGCGGGATGAAGTCATTAACGGATATCGTCAGGGGGGAGATTCTTACACCGGCGGAGTGGCAGGGGCGATT
>JAIRLL010000303.1 GCA_031259505.1 Tannerella sp. | reverse complement strand
AACCCGAATTTTTGCCCGAACATTTCCATTGGTTTGGGCTGGACGGAAGGAATGGCCACAGGAAGATGATCCCAAACAGACGATGAGGAAGTAAAAGTTATTTCCGGGATTTCTATTATCGGGAGCGCGGCCGGCACTGCCGGTAATTTTTGTTTTTTCGGAAGATAACTGGCAAGCAGATTGCGTAATGCATAATATTTCGGCGTTGCTTGTCCCATTTCGTTGATCGGGGCGTCATAATCATAGCTTGTGATGTCGGGCTGATACTGATCCTTCCCGAAAGAATTCGCCCCGGCCCAATAACCGAAATTAGTTCCGCCATGAATGACATACAAACTGAATGACTTTTTATTGTCCATGAGCCATTTTACATTATTCAGCAATGCTATACTGTCGCCCTTCTGAAAAAAAGGCTCTCCCCAGTGGGTGAGCCACCCCGTGTACAACTCGCTGCAAAGGGAAGGGACATTGGGGTTGACCTCTGCGGCCACTGAAAAGTCGTTGGCGTTGACTCCCGGATTCAAGCCAGTAGCCGCATCCGGTAACGAACCGGCTTCAAGCCAGTGGTAACCTACGCCGTCGGAAGTATAAAACGGAATGTCAATTCCATTTTTCCGCCACAGGTCTTTCATCCAAAACATGTAATCCCTGTCATTGCCGTAACTGCCATATTCATTCTCAAGCTGCAGCATTAAAATCGGGCCGCCTTGCGTTACCTGCAATTCCTTTATTTGTAAAACCAGATTCTTCACATAACGTTCAACGGCCTTTGTATAATCGCTGTCCATACATCGTATCTTAATGTCCGGAACGCTCAACAAGTAGGGAGGCAATCCCCCGAAATCCCACTCGCCGCATGAATACGGGCCTGGCCGGAGTATAACCCACATTCCTTCTTCCTTGGCCATTCTGATGAAACGGGCAAGATCCCTGTTCTCCGTCTTAAAGTCAAATACGCCGGGTTCCGGTTCATGGTAATTCCAAAAGACATACAGTGCAATCGTGTTACATCCCATTGCCTTTGCCATCTGTATCCGGTGTTTCCAATACTGTTCAGGGATACGGGGCGGATGCATTTCGCCTGCAATAATTTGAAATGGTTTGCCATTAAGCAAAAATTCATCCTTGTCAAATTTAAAAACATCAATCGGATTAGTCTGGATGAACTGGGCGAAAAGAAAATTTACGGCACACAATGAAACACTCAACAGAAGGACTATTTTGGAGAAGAATTTATTTTTCATTTCATGTGTTATTAATTAGATATTAGACTTTCTTTTTAAAACATTTGTTTAATTGTTTAGTTGTTTATTAAGAAGGTGTATTTCCCCGACGGCACCTCGTAAACCATCCGGTCTTTTTCTTTCCTTAAAAAGTGTATGTCGCCGGTATCGGCCACCAGTTTGCCGCTTTCGGTGACCGTTCCCGCCGGCAGCCACACTTCGGCGGACGTTCCCGGAGGAACAACAATATCGTATGAAAAGCGGTTGTCTTCCAGTTTCCACGACGATTCGATGATTCCCCACAGCGATTCGTAGCTTCCGGAGGCGAATGTAAGATTGCCGGCCGGTTGCGGGCGCAGAATGATTTTCCGGAACGCCGGCGCACCGATATTTATTCCGAGAATACTTTGATACATCCATTCGCCTACGCTGCCGAACATCGGGTGGTTGTGCGAATATATGTTGTCGGAATATTTCCATGTTTCCCACAGCGTTGTTGCACCCGACCGTATCATGTGTCCCCAGCCGGGAAAATCTTCTTTCGTCACCATTTCGTAAGCGACGTCGTTGCGCAGATTTTGGCTGAGCGCGTCCAGCACTAAGGGGACGCCGAATATGCCGGCGGCAATATGTCCGTTGCGTTTTTCGATTTCCTGCAACAGAACTAGAAAAGCTCTTTCCCTTTCGTCGTCGGGAAGCAAATCATAAAAAAGGGCGAAAGCCTGCGCCGCCTGCGTATGATTTCCGACTTCGCCCGTGCCGGTTTTCACAAAACGTCCGATAAATGCGTGTTTGATTTCTTCGGCGAGCGCCGTATAGACTTTTTCGTCATCGGTCTGTTTGATAAGACCTGCAAATTCGGCAAGCAGCGCAACATGATGATAGTAATGCGCCGTGGCAAACAGTTCGGAAATACGCGGCTCAAGGCTTTCGTGATCGTTAATACAACGGTCGATAATGTGGTTTTGCGCTTTGGAACGCAGGAACTCGACCTGTTTCCGCAGGGCGGGATAATACGTTTGGATTATCCCGGTATCGCTGTAATATTCGTAGAGTCGTTTTTGCAAAAAGGCGAAAGCGAGTTGCCAGCCGATGGGACCAGAATTGTCGCCGAGACCGTCGTCGGCAATTCCGTTGAAGGGCGCTGTTTCCGTAAATCCTCCGAGCGGACGCTGATCGTTGGCAAAATCCCTGACCACTTTACGGTAGAAATTCGTCATGTCGTAAAACCAGCAGAACGTGCGCGCCGTGGCGACGATATCGCCTCCATATCCGAACTTTTCACGCGCCGGGCAGTCGGACTGCACACTGAAAACGTTACTTAAAAAAGTATTGTCCAACACAGTATCCAATTTATTGAGCAATGGGTTGGAACATTCAAAAGAACCTGCGCGCGGCAGGTTGGCGTTCATGCGCAAGGCTTCAACGTTATCCAATCCGGGACGTCCGGGGAAACCGGTGATTTCCACATAGCGGAATCCGTGAAAGGTAAAGCGCGGCGACCAGGTTTCTTCGCCTTCGCCTTTGAGGATATAGCTGTCTTCCTGCCATGCGACAGGCGGTTGTCCGGCAACGTTCCAGTCGGTATTATGGATGTTTTTTATCTGACCGGCTACCGAGGTCATCACGTTCAGGCTGCCATCGGAATAAACGTCTTCGCCATAACGGATTTTGACGTGCGTCCCTTTTGCTCCCTGCATTTTGAGCCGTACGACTCCGGCCATATTCTGTCCCATGTCAAAAACAAACTCGCCCGGGCGGGTTTCCGTCATCTTCACAGGCTTCAATACTTTTGTGACACGTATGGGCGGTTGCATTTGCGCCGTCAGCGCACCCGAAGGAGGAGATGCGACTTTCATTGCCGAGTTCCAATTGCTGTCATCGAATCCGGCATTGTTCCACCCGTTCGGTTCTTTGCGGGCGTCGTAATGTTCGCCCAGATACACATTATTACGGAGAATGGGACCCTCGGCTGTTTTCCACATTTCGTCGGTTACCATCCATTCTTCCGTCCCGTCGGCGAACAAAAGTTTGACCTGCGCCATGAAGCACGGGCGTCCGATATACAGATAGTCGCGTAATTGCCTGAAGATTCGCATCGGCAAAGGATTGTAGAAGCCGTTGCCCAGCGTTATCCCGATAGCGTTGTCACCGGACTGCACCAGAGAGGTAATATCGAAAACGCTGTACAGTATTTGTTTTCCGTAATTTGTCCATCCCGGATCTAAGCAACTGTTGCCGACGGCCTGTCCGTTGAGGCTTGCTTCGTAATAACCCAAACCGGTGATGTATAAACGAGCTTGTTTTACCGGTTTATTTATTTGGAAAATTTTCCGGAACAGCGGCGCCGGGTCATCCTTGTAGAAATCCGTTTCGTTCTGGGGCGCCACGCTTCCGTCGCCTATCCACTGCGCTTTCCAGTCGGACGGCGACAACATGGCTGTTTCCCAGTACGCCACCGGACTCCACCCGGTCGCTTTGCCGTCGCGGTCATATACTTTCACTTTCCAGTAATAACGTGTAAACGAACGAAGACGTTTCCCGCTGTAGGGGATGTTGAAACTTTGTCCGGAAACGACTTTTCCGCTTCTCCAGACGAGGTTTTTGCCCTGTTCCAAATCTTTTTCTGATAGAGCAACCATCAGTTCGTAAGCCGTTTGATACTGATTTTGTTCATCGAACGACAGTTTCCATCCGAGAACAGGTTGAAC
>JAIRLL010000268.1 GCA_031259505.1 Tannerella sp. | reverse complement strand
TATTCCCAGCAGAGGGTTTGGATGGAATAGTTCGGGATTTTCAATCGCAGGCTTCCTCTTTCAAATTTGTCAATCGTAAGCAGTCCCATATAGACGAGCAGCGAAACGAAATATTCGTCGTCGTACATGCGGTCGATAGAAAACTGCCGGACAATGTCCGATTCTATGCCGTTGTCTTTAACGATTTTCAGCAACTTTTCGCGATTGCGTTCGTTTTGTACCAGATTGCGGATGCGTCCGTAATCGGTTCGCAGATTTTCGTCGATAATGTTTTCAGGAGGTCTGCCTTCCTTCAAAATCCGGTTGAAGAAATAGAGTATCATGGAGGGATTGTAAACCCTGTTCTTCCCGTCTCTGTGAAAAAGATAACCGTTGTAATACAGTTCCATGTCCACGTTGATACAGGCCGGATCAACGCCGGTTTCGATCATCAGGGCATTCACTTCTTCCTGTGTAAAGCCCATCATTTCGTTGTATTGCAGTTCGAGCGTCAGGTTGTCTGCGATGTTGAATCCGCTGGTCAGGTCGTTGAGCATGACCGGTGAAATGCCGGTGATAAAGATCCGGTCGACGACCGTGGATGTACCGATTTTCAGCGTTTCGTAAAAGTCGCGGACAAGCCCGTTGGCTGCTACCATTGATTTATACACTTCCTCGCCCATGTACTTCCCCATCGCAATCAGGTCGTTGGCAAAATGGTCGTATTCGTCGATGAGTACGAGTAGTTTTATTTTGGCCGACTGTGCGGCTCCATAAGCAATCTGTAAAATCTCGCTGCCGTGTTTTGCTTCGTCGATTTTCCGAATCAACACGTCGGCTTCATGAAAATACGCCCGGTAGCAATCCGTAAACATGCGCACGGATTCTCTGATACTGGCGGTTAACGAATCTGAAAATCCTTCCCTGCTTGCCGTGTTCAATCCCGAAAAATTGAACTGCATCACGGCATAGCTGTTGCGTTTGGGCGTGGGATGTTTCCCGATATACAGATCACCGAAAATCGTATCAAAATCATCCGCTCTATTCAAATCGTAGTAATGGTACAGCATTGAATAGAAGAGGCTTTTACCGAATTTGCGCGGACGAATAAAAAACTGATTTTTGTTGGATTCATTTTCCAACAGTTCGATAAACCGTGTTTTATCCACATAAGCATAGTTTTCGGTCATTATGCTGCCGAAATTTGAATTGCCATAAGGCAAACGTTTTATATTTGTTCCCATCATCTGATTTTTATAATGAGACAAAAGTACGAATGAAATATTCAGCCGCCAAATTTTAAGGCCATGTTTTGGGCAAGAATCGACAGGCTGAAAATCTTTCGCAACCGGGGAGGATTTCCCGGTTGCGAAACCGAACCGAACGGCAGGTGGGGCATTGACCGCCTGACGCCGTCTGACCAGATCTATCGAAGCCCGTATCCGGGATTATTGTGTCGTTTATTTTGCTTTTGTCCAGGGATATTTGGCCAGGAAATCGAAATCCCGTTTGCATGACGCATAGATGTCGCTTTCTGTTTCCTGTTCGACGGTCAGGTCTTCCAGTCCGTAGGATGCGGCCTGTTTGAACAGTGCGTCGTAAGGCACATCGCCTTGTCCTACCTCCGTGTAGCCTTGTCCTTTTTTGAAATCGGAAGCGTGCCACGAAAGAAAACGTCCCGGATAGTTCCGCAGGTATGCCGTGATAAAACCGTCATAGTAAATTCCCGTTTCGTACCGTAAGCAAAAGCGGAAAGACGCTTAAAACAGCCCGAAGGACTTGAATATGAACCGTAAGTTCGACGCAATAAATAACCCCGAACAGCGCTGCGTCTGTTCGGGGTTATGCATATTCGACGCCGAATGCGTCATCTGTTACCGCATAATGCGGCTGTTAAATCTGTGCCGGGTCAGGCGTTCCGTTACGCCGAACACGGGCTGTGAAGTCAGTCCGGATGGCTTCGGGCTACGCCTTCGCCGTGTCATTGCTTTCTGCCGGGCGCGCCGTCATTCCAAACGCGCGGCCACGTGATACACTTCGCCTGCTCTGGCGTCGAATTCGTACAGATTTTCTTCCGGTGAAGAGGTTGTTACTTCTTTGCCGCTGGCGGTTATTTTCACCGGCGTTCCGGTGCGAAGCCTGCACGGAGCGTCGTAACCGGCCTTGATGACGGCTTTGGCGAGGGCGCCGTCGCGCCATTCGATGCCGACGTCGAAGCCTCCTCTTGCACGAAGTCCTTCCACCGCGCCGTCGGCCCACTGTGCGGGGAGCGCCGGAAGCAGCGATATTTCGCCGCTGTGACTTTGCAGCAGCATCTCGACCATACCTGCCGTGATGCCCTGAATGGCCTGATTGCCTTCGAAGGAGGGCGTAATCTGGCTGTCTTCTTCGCGCGGGTGGATACTGACGTCGGTCAGCATCGCATGAAGGATGGCGTATGCTTCGGCAGGCTCTTCGAGGCGGGCGTGCTGGTTGATTTTCCATGCGCCCGACCATCCCATGTTGATGTTGCCGCGCCGTTTGAGGACAACCCTTACCGCTTCGGCCAGTTCGGGCGTTTTGCGGAGCGTGATGTCGTCGTCGGGATAGGCGGCGAAGAGGTGCGAGAGATGACGGTGTCCTACTTCGCTCTCGTTGAAGTCGAAAAACCATTCCTGCAACTGTCCGAAGCGGCCGATTTTGTGCGGAGGCAGCCATTTCAGCGCATAGGCGGCTTGCCGGTTCAGTTCGGCGTCGACATTCAGTACGCCGGTAGCTTCGACGTAGTTGCGCAGGAAGTTGCGCACAATCTGCATGTCGCCCGACGAGCCGAAGGATATGGCGGCGCGATTGCCCTGTTCGTCAATAAACGTGTTTTCGGGCGAGGACGCGGGACAGGTGACCAGGTAGCCCGATTCCGGTTCTTCGACCAGAAAGTCGAGGCAGAATTCTGCCGCGCCTTTCATCAGCGGGTAGATGCGTTTCAGGTATTCCGTATCGGGACTGTAGCGGTAGTGTTCGTAGAGTTGCTGCATCAGCCATAGCCCTGCGACGGGATAGGTGGCATGTTGCGGGTTGCCGTCGGTGGGGGCGGTGTTGAACCACACGTCGGTGCCGTGGCAGGCGCACCATCCTCTGCAGCCGAACAGTTCGCTGGCAGTGCGCTGTCCGGCCTGCGCCAGATTCTCGACGAAGAGCAGCAGGGATTCGTTGACGCGCGGCAGGCTGGCGCTTTCCACCGGCCAGAAACATTCCTGGATATTGATGTTGAGCGTCCACCGTCCGCGCCACCGTCCGTCCAGATCGTTGAGCCACATGTTGTGGTTGTTGAACGCCAGCGTGTTTTCTCTCGAGCCGGCCAGCATCAGGTAGCGTCCGTACTGGAAATAGCGCGCTTCGTAGGCGGGGTCGCTGGCGCCTTTGCGGATGGCTTCCATCGTCCGGGTGGTAGTCCGGCCGGGAACGGGTTCTGCGCCGAGGTCGATGCGGCAGGCGGCAAACAGCGGACAGTAGTCTTCCAGGTGCCTTTTCAGCAACTCGGCGTAGGACAGCGCCGCGGCGTGGGCGATGTAATCGCTGCAACGCTTCGCTTCGTCGGCCGACACGTCGTTCCACGCAACCCAGTTGGTCGCTCCCGCCAGAATCAGCGTCACGGCGTCGGCGCCGGTTACGGCCAGCCGGTCGCCGTCGGCCGATACGCTGCCGCCTTCCGCGACGACTTTAAGCCGCGACTGCCATTTCATCTGCGGAGGAAGGATCACTTCGTCCGGTTTTTCCCGGATGGTCGTGCCTTCCATGATGATTTCGTCGTTTTCGACGCGCGTCACGGCGCTCGGCTGCAGGCTGGTGAACCGGTTCGAGAGGCTGATTTGGCCTTTCCGGTCGGCAGTGAACCGTATCACAATGACCTGATCGGGATAGCTTGCAAACACCCTGCGCGAATAGTTGACGCCGTCGAGTTGATAGTTGACGTCTACCAGTGCGCTGTCCATGCTCAGGCTGCGGCTGTATCCGGCGACCTTGTCGAGCGTGTGGCCTTCGATGTGGATATTGAGCCGTCCCATCGGTTGATAAAACTGCACGTGCTCAGGAATGCTTGCCAGTTTCCACGCTTCCCTGTCGGCTTCGACCCAGTCGCGGGCAAAGGCGGCTTTGCGGATTCTTTCCAGGATTTCAGGTCCCTGCGGATTGTTGGGATTATAGGGGCCGCCTGTCCAGAGCGTTTCGTCGTTGAAGGCGATGACTTCTTCGTCGACCGCGCCGGGAATCATTGCGCCGAAACGGCCGGTGCCGACGGGCAGGCTTTCCCAGTATTTGGTGGCGGGCACGTCGTACTGCCAGTTCATCCGCACCTGGTTTACTTTCACGGCCGTCTCCTGCGAACAGGAATAAAAAGCGAGGCCGATAATCGCTGACATTAGTGTAAATGAAATCTTTTTCATAGTTGCATACATATTATATATAGTAAATAATCATACGGTCATGGCTTTTTTAATACGTGCGGCAAATTCAAAGTCTTCGGTTTCGGTGGCAATTTCGAGCAACTGTTCGAGTTCGTTACCGGGTAACGCGCCAAGTTTTCCGGCCGAATATGCCCGCACGGTTTTCATGGCGTCTTCATTGTCGGACGAATACCACTGTACGCGGTTTTCGCGATCGTTTTGGGCGGCATCGAGTACCGATTCTCTGACATATACCTCACACGGTGCGTTGAACGCTATTGCAAGCGCGTCGCCGGCAAAAAGCCTTATCGAACACTCGCTGTCTTCGTGGTCTGTGAAATAAATGGTTGCATAAAACGTGCCTTTCCGCAAACCGTCGATCACCAGCGCGCGCAACGTGCCGCCCAGGGATTCAGTCATTCTGGCGAACATTCTGTGCACCGGTTCCGTCCGTCCGGACTGTTTGAAGTGACACTTGAAAAAGGTAGACGCCGCATACATGCCGACAGGTACGGTCAGTATTGTTTTCCGGTCGTCGTCGTAGAAACTCACACAGCGCATATTCGTTGTTTCGTGAAGGCTTACTTCGTAGGTTGTCAATCTTATTTCTCCGTCCATAGCTGTTCAGTTTTCTTCGGTTTCCGATTCGTCATCCAGATATCTTATAATTAAATTCTGCTCGCCCAGTTCTTTTTTCATGTCTTCTATGAATTTCATGGGGTTTTCGAGCAGGTACTGATTAATCATTCCGGTAAGGGCTTCAATGTTTTGCTTTTGCGCTTCGTCGGCTTTTTTAAGGCGTGCGGCGAATTTGAAGTCTTCGTTTCGGGCTGCTGTTTCGAGCAGCTGTTTTATGTCCTGAGGAGGAAGGCTGACGAGTTCGTCGAGCGAAGCGTTACGCGCCTCTGCCATCAGTTCCTCATCGTGGTCGTACCAGTAAACACGATGTAGCCGTGCATTTTTCGAGATGGCGGTCATCGATTCCTTAATGTAAATATCGCACGAAGAAAGAATCGCCAGCGCCAGCGCATCGCTGGCTTCCGCCGGCACGCTGTACGGCTCGTCATTGCAGTCGGTGAAATACACGGTGGCGAACACCTGCCCGTCCTGCAGGTCGTCTATCACTGTCTTCCACATTTCACCGTCCAGCATTTTCATTACGTCCAGAAGCCTGCTGTGCAGAGACGACATTTGTATTCTTTCTTTTTCCGCTTCGGTATACCGGTCATACGATGTGTCGCTGTGTTCGGCAAAGTTCCAGAAAAACGTGTTTACGGCTATCATGTCTATCGGCACAATCATGAGCAGTCTGTCATCGCGGTCGAGCAGTTTGACAAGCCGGCTGTCGGTTGTCCTGTTTATCTCAAAGTCAGTCCTGTATATTTTTATTTCCCTATCCATATGTCCTGTTTTTACGGGTTTATTTGAGCACGGAGGCACGGAGAACGCAATTAGAGAATCCTGAAGCCTTGTGTTCTTCGTGTCTCCGCTGTTTAACAATCAGTTCCTGTACTTGCAGCATCCCGGCAGGGCGTCGTAGACGTCGTCTGGCGCGGTGTCCAGTTCCGTGTCGTGACCGGCCTTGGCAATTGCTGCGCTGATGGCTTTCAGCGAGGTTTTGCCGGCGTCGAAGTGCAGATGCAGTTCCTGTTTTTCCTGATTCCATTCGGCAACGGATACGCCGTCGATGTCTTTTGCCGTCTTTTCGATTCGTGTCTTGCACATTCCGCAACTGCCGCCTACGGCCAGCATGGCGTGCGAAGCGCTGCTTTCTTTCACGGACATGGCGCTTTCCTCCGTCTTTTTCGATGCGGATCCTGAACATGCGCCTGCGGCAACCAGCATGGCAGCCGCTGTAAATAAATAGATTATTCGTTTCATACTTAAAATGGTTTTAAAATTGATGCGTCAAAGATAATTATTTTTTTCGAATTTTCAGACTATGTTATACAACTCAGTTTCTGTATTTGCAACATGCGGGCAAAGTTTCATACACGCTGTCTGTCGCTTTGAATGTCGCGTTGTCGTGTCCCGCTTTGGCAATGGCGCGGCCAATGGCGTCGGGCGAGGTCTTTTCGGGATTGTATGCGAGGTCTAAAACCGTCGTTTCCCGGTTCCACGATGCGAAGCTGACGCCGGCTACCGATCTGGCCGCTTTTTCAATCCTGTCTTTGCACATTTCGCAAAGGCCGCATACGGTGAATGAGATGGCGGTTTCGCTGCCCGACGTGTTTTCCAGGCTCATCATGCTCGGTTTGCCTTCCAACTGTGCGCTGGCGTCGACGACGAATGTGCCGCGGACGACAACTTCCTCGCCCTCGTCGAGTCCTGACAGGATCACATATTCTCCGTCCAGCGAAGCGCCCAGTTCGACTTCCCGCATTTTGAAGACGGGGGCGTCCGTGTCCGGCTGTTTTACGTAGACCACGGAACGTCGGCCTGTCCATAAAACGGCCGTTTTCGGGACGACAGTTTCATTTCCCTGCTGCTTCAGCGACGTTTTGACGATGGCGCCGGCATACATTTCCGGCTTCAGTTCCAGTTTCGGATTGGCCGTTTCCACCCGTATTTTGGCTGTTCGCGTGGTTTTGTCGAGTATCGGATCGATGAAGGAAATCCGTCCGGTGAAGGTTTTGCCCGGCAGGGTGTGCAGCGTATAATCCACGTGGTCGCCTGTTTTAAGGTAGGGCAAATCCTGTTCGTAGGCGTCGAACACCGCCCATACGGACGACAGATCCGCCAGGTCGAAGAGCGTTTCGCCCTGACTGACGTAATCGCCCTGTTGCACGCGTCTGGCAATCACGGTGCCGCCTGCGTTTGCCAGGATTTTGACGACAGGCAGCGCCCTGCCCGTCTGCTCGATTTCGTCAATCTGGCTGTCGGTGAGTTTCCAGAAGCGGAGTTTTTCGCGGGCTGCGTGCAGCAGTGCGGGCTGCGAGGTCTCTATTTTTTTTGCTTCCAGCAATTCCTGCTGCGCATTGAGCAGGTCGGGCGAATAGATCGTGGCGATGACCTGCCCTTCCTGAACGGTTTCGCCTGCAAAATTAATCGAAAGCGTTTCGATACGGCCGCTCACGTGCGACACCAGCGAACGCCGCAACCGCTCGTCCGGCTTTATCGTGCCATACAGACGCATTTCTTTCACCGGATTACTGCGTCCGACGACCATCGTCCGGACGCTGGCGAGCGCGGCCGCTTCGTCCGACAGTTGGATGGCGTCGGGGTCGAGCGGTGCGTCCGGCGCGCCCGAAGGCTTGAGGGGTATCAAATCCATCGCGCAGAGTGGACATTTACCCTGTTTATCCTGACGGATTTGCGGATGCATGGAGCATGTCCATACCTGCGCTTCATTTTCGGAACGGATATGTTCCGTCGCTGTCCCGTCACGGTCTGCTCCGCCGAATAGCCACTTGCCCAGCAGGATTCCTGCGGCGAAAATCAGTACGTAGAAGACGTGTGCGAGTGTTTTGTTCGTTTTCATATTGATTAAAAATATTATTCTTCGTTCGACGATATTAATTTCCGGATATTGGCCACAGTGATATTGTAATCCGCAACCGCTTCCGACGTTTTCAGTTCATAGTCGAGGAGCTGGCGCTGCACCTGAATCACAGCGGACAAATCGCCCCTGCCCGACGCAAATTCGCGGACAGTCAGATTGCAGGTCGCCTGCGCCAGTTCCGTCTGTTTGCGGTAGAGCGAGATCCTTCGCGAGGCGTCGTCCAGCAGATGGGCGACACGGTAGAGTTCGGCTTCGAGCATGTTTTGGGCGTTAAGATATTTCTCTCTGCTGGCCTGCTGCAGGAACGTGTTTTCACGCTGCTGCGCCCTGTACCTGTTTCTGTAAACGGGAATGCTGACCGACAGCATCGGCATAATCATGTCTCTGCCGTTCATGCTGTTCATGCTGCCCATGTCCGTGTCCATTCCCGTCGCAGCGCCCGCCGTCTTTTTACTGATCAGCATGTATTGCAGACCGATGCCGAACATCGGGTAGCTCATCTTCCTGTCCATTCCGGCTTTTGCCCGATAGGCAAGTTCTTCTTCCGAGATCATGCCCAGCATCGGATTTTGAGCGGCTATCAGCGTCCTGACCGACGAGATGTCGAACAGAAAAGGAATCTGCGCCAGCGAATCGGGAAGCCGGATTCCGCTGTCGGCCGGACGGTTCAGCAAAGCGTTGAATCTTGCTTTTTCAGCATGTATCTCCGACAGCAGACTTTCTATACTGTTGTCCGTTTCGGTTATTTCGAGACGGATACGCAAAACGTCCGCCATGCCCGGAGAAGAGTTGCCCATACTGCTGCCGCCCGCCATGCCGTTCATGCCGTTCATCGTCGCCGGCTGGCTGTTGCCTGCCGAAACCGCAGAATTACCCATGCTCATATCCCCCATGCTTCCCGTATTCGTTTGCCGGGACGGAGCGCCGCCCGTTTCGGCCTGTCGGCCGGACGTTTCCCCGCCTTTGGAAGCGGTAGGAGAGGCGAACCGCTGCAGGGCTAATTCCTCCAGTTGCGTCAGCAGGCTTTTATTGTTTTGATTATTTCTCAGTTGCTGTTGAAGGCGGCAAAGCGTAAACCATTGCGTGGTCACGTCCAGAAAGAGTCTGTCCCGCGTCTCGCGAAACTGCTCGAACGCCATTTTTGCCATGTGCTGCGCTTCTGTGCGGGCGGCTTTTTTTGTGCCGAACCACGGAAACATCTGCATCAGCTTGATGTCGGCAACCTGCCTTCCGTCAATAATTTCCATTGGCTGAAGAAAGAATCCCAGTTCCAGTTGCGGGTCCTGGTAAGCTCCCGCCTGCGGCAGTTTCTGCAACGCCGCCTGCCAGGTCAGAAAGTCGGCCTTGACGCCCGGATTGTTCTGCGCCGCCATCTGCAGATAGCGATTCAGGGAATCGGTTTGAGCAGCGGCTGCAAACGGCAGACACTGAACCGCGAAACACATGACAATTATCTTATATCGTTTCATATCCGTTTTTTTTACTGTCGATTCGTTTTATTCTTTTTAATCAGGCTTTCTCTCCACCAGCACTGCAATACCGGCACGACAAACATCGTCATGCACTGAATCAGCATACCGCCGAAAGTCGGGATTGCCATCGGAACCATAATATCGGCGCCTTTACCCGTCGAAGTCAACACGGGCAGAAGTGCAATGAGCGTAGTGGCAGTAGTCATTGCGGCCGGACGAACCCGCTTCAGACCGGCGTGTACGACGGTTTCGCGGATGGCATCCTTCGTCTGCGGATTGCGCTCCGCAAACATATCGTGGATGTACGTGCCCATCAGTACGCCGTCGTCGGTGGCAATGCCGAACAGCGCGATAAAGCCTACCCAAACGGCAATGCTAAGGTTCACGGGGTGCATCTGAAACAAATCGCGCACGCTTTCTCCGCCGACAGAGAAGTTCATAAACCACGGCTGCCCGTAAAGCCACAGCAGGATAAAGCCGCCTGAAAAGGCTACAAACACACCTGAGAAATGTATCAGCGAAGCGGTTACGGTCTTAAACCGGAAGTAGAGCACCAGCAGGATAGCCAGCAGGCAAAGCGGAATGACGATGAGCAGACGTTTCGCGGCACGTTGCTGCTGTTCGTAATTGCCTGCAAACTTATAGGATACTCCGGCAGGAAGCTGCAATTCGCCCGAACGGATCTTTTCCTTCAACAGTTGTTCGGCTTCCTGCACGACGTCGACTTCCGCTTTGCCGGACTGCCTGTCGAAAATCACGTATCCCGTCAGGAACGTGTTTTCGCTCTGAATCATCTGCGCGCCCCTGGTATATTCGATGTCGGCGACTTCGCCCAGCGGTATCTGTATTCCCGTGGCTGCCGGAATCAGGATGTGCGACAGGGCATCGGGACTGTCGCGCAATTCGCGGGGATAGCGCAGGCGGACGGGAAACCGTTCGCGTCCTTCGACGGTGGAGGTCAGCGTCATTCCGCCCACGGCCGCCCCGATCACTTCCTGCAGGTCGGCGACGGTGATTCCGTAGCGCGCCATATTCCGCCTGTTCAGCTTGATTTCGATATATGGCGCACCGACGGCGCGGTCGTAAAAAACGGTGGACGGCAGAATGGAGGGCGCCTCTTTCAGCGCGGCTTCCATGGCTTTGCCGGCCTGTTCGATACTCTCCAGATCGGGTCCCGATATTTTCAGCCCCATCGGCGCGCGCATTCCCGTGGAGAGCATCACCAGCCGCGCTTCGATGGGCTGGAGTTTGGGCGAAGACGTCAGTCCGGGCAAGTGTGACACGTTGACGATTTCCTGCCAGATGTCGTCCGTCCGCCTAATATGCGGTCGCCACTGGCGGAAATAATCGCCCCGGCGGTCGGGAATCAGGCTGTCGGCCGGAATTGGCCGGAAGCGACCGGCAGGATTGTAGACAGTCCCGTTTTTCAGTATAAATTCACCTTTCGAACTGGTCTTGAAGCGCATCCGGTGGCCGTTTTTGTCCAGGATATATTCGGGGCGGTAGTTGACCGTATTTTCAAACATCTGCACCGGCGCGGGATCGAGCGCGGAATTGACGCGCCCCCATTTGCCTACGGTTACTTCTACTTCGGGAATGGCGCTGATGCGCCTGTCCACGGCTTCAATCAGTTGCAGATTCTGCTCGATGCCGGTATGCGGCATGCTTGTGGGCATCAGCAGGAACGAGCCTTCGTCGAGGGCGGGCATAAATTCTTCGCCCATGCCTTGCCATATCCATATTCCGGACGCCAGCGTAAGGACGGGTATCGACATGAATTTCCACCGGTTGGCCAGGCACCATCGCAGAATGTGTTCGTAGAAAACAACCAAAGCCCACAAAACAGCCAGAATAGCGCCGACGGACAGGACGACGAACACAAGATTCAGCGCGAAACCGGCTCCCGTGCCTACCGGCAACCATTCGGACGCGAGGTACAGAACGGCTGTTATCAGAACGGTTAGCGTGACGAGGGTTCGGCCGTTTTTTGAAAGCCGCAGGGTGTTCAGCGCCCGCGGCAGTTTGGGCAGCCGGATGGAAAACACGTAGTAGGCGATCGTCGGAAGCAGGGCGACGCCGATCAGGAAGGCCGAGATGAGCGCAAACGTTTTTGTGTAGGCCAGGGGTTTGAACAGCTTGCCTTCCTGCGCCTGCATGGCGAAGACGGGCAGGAAACTGATTACCGTCGTGAGCATTCCGGTAAGCAGCGCGCCGGAAACTTCTCTGATGCCTGTATAAATCAGGCCGGCAAGCGCTTTTCCTTTAAGAGAGGCCGAAGCGGCGCTCATCTGCCGGATAATGCTTTCGACAATCACTATGCCGACATCGACCATCACACCGATGGCGATTGCAATGCCGGAAAGCGCGACGATATTTGCATCCACATTCGTGCAGCGCATGACGATAAAGGCGCACAGCACGGCAATCGGCAGCAGGCATGAGATGACGGCCGATGCCCGCAGATTAAATATCAGCACGATAACCACAATGATGCAAATCAGTATTTCGTGCGTGAGCGCCGTTTCGAGCGTCCCGACGGTTTCGCGGATCAATCCGGAACGGTCGTAGAAGGGTATGACCGTCACTTTCGAGGTCGTGCCGTCGGCCAAAGTTTTCTGCGGCAGTCCGGCCGACATTTCCCCGATCCTGTCCTTTACATTATTTATTACTTCCATCGGATTGGAGCCGTACCGGGCTACGACCACGCCGCCGACGGCCTCCACGCCTTCCCTGTCCAGTCCGCCGCGTCGCGTGGCAGGGCCGAAATGAACTGCGGCCACGTCTTTAATGCGTACAGGAATGTCTTCGCGCACGGTGACAACGGCTTCTTCCAAATCGGAGAGGCTTTTGATGTAGCCCAGTCCACGCACCAGATATTCGGCGCGGTTCAGTTCGACGGTTTCCGCGCCGATGTCGAGGTTGCTTTTCTGCACGGCGTTCATCACTTCCATCACGGACACGCCGTATGCCCGCATCGCGTCCGGATTGATTTCTACCTGATATTCCCTGACAAAGCCGCCGACCGACGCCACTTCGGACACGCCGGCAGCCGTCGAAAGCGCGTATTTGACGTAAAAGTCCTGAACGGTGCGCAATTCGTCGGGACTCCATCCGCCCGACGGCCGGCCTGTTTCGGGATTCCGTCCTTCCAGCGTATAACAGAATACCTGACCGCGCGCCGTCGCGTCGGGGCCCAGCGCAGGCCGCACGCCGTCGGGCAATAAACCGGACGGCAGGGAGTTGAGTTTCTCCAGTATGCGCGAACGGCTCCAGTAAAATTCCACGTCGTCGTCGAAGATGACGTAGATGAACGACATGCCGAACATGGACGAGCTGCGTATCGTTTTCACGCCCGCAATGCCGAGCAGCGAGGTCGTGAGCGGATAAGTCACCTGTTCCTGTATATCTTTGGGCGAGCGTCCCATCCATTCGGTGGCCACGATCTGCTGGTTTTCGCCGATGTCGGGAATGGCGTCGACCGGGACGGGGTCGCCAGGCAGCAGGCCTCCATGCCAGTCGAACGGCGCCACGGATATGCCCCACAACAGAATAACGGCGAACAGCAGCACGGACACAAGCCTGTTATAGAGTAAGTACTTGACAAATTTGTTTAACACAACGGATATATTTTAAGCAATTAAACACTGATACAATAAATAACGGTTGCCTGCAATCCGCCTCTTCGCAAAGAGTTTAACGTATTGCGAACCGCAGGCTGTCTGCAGATAACGGTTTACGCGAAGATCTGATCTGCTGTCGATCAGCCGCGTCTAAATGCGACAGATACAAATCAGGAGGCGCAGCGCTGCGCCAGACCGCGCCAGGCCGCCGGGAGGGAAAGTCTTTTGATGCAGCAGGGAAGCAGTGTTTTCGCAGGAACCGAACAGGCCATATCCGCCAGGCAGCGCCGGCTGAAAGTCATGAGACATTTCGAGGCGCGCCTCATACCTGACGGCCGTACAGTCGTCCGTAACCGGCGATATGAAGCGGTTTGCACAGCAGGGTGTATTTCCGACGAGGATACGGTTTTCGGCGTCCCCGGCCTGCGCCTTCCGGCAACAGCAGGCGTGCGCATCCGCATAGCCGGCCAGTCCGACACTGCGCAAACTCCCGCTGCAATAATGAAATACCCACGTCGCATGTCCGGAGGCAAACAGCGTCGCAATCAGCAGGAAAAAAGCAATCATTCTTTTCATATCATTCGGCTATTGAACGGGTATATACGGCGCAAAGATAAATATTAATTTTAAAACTCCTCCCGATCCGTAACGAATTAATCCGCGTTTTGACAATAATACACACAGTACATGCCGCACCCACATAGTCGTGACGCGCACGAAAAACCTGGCGCTTCGCCCGGAAGGAAATGGCAGGACGAAAAGAGCGCACCTCAATTCCATAATTTTCAAAATTTACTTTGTCCACGAATTACACGAATTTACACGCACTGACATGAGAAAATTCGTGTAAATTCGTGTAATTCGTGGACATATCATTTTTCTTATATCGAACTCAGGTGGATAAATCACGGTTCGGACATTTTGCCGTATCTTTATTTCCGCCAGACTTGCACGTCTGTCAAAAAAACGCTTCCTTTGCTTTCCGAAAGAAATCAGATACAGATACGATTTTATATGAAATATACGCAAACATTTATTCCGGGCGTCTGGATAATAGAGCCTGTTGTGCACAGCGATACAAGAGGATATTTCCTGGAAGCCTTTAAGCAGCCTGAATTTGAGCGGCATATAGGAACAGTCAGTTTCATTCAGGACAACGAATCCGGCTCGGTCGGAGGCGTGACGCGCGGACTGCACTATCAGTTGGCGCCCTGGTCGCAGGCAAAGCTTGTCCGCGCGATCGCGGGCAGTGTGCTGGATGCAGTCGTCGACATACGCCGCGGTTCGCCCACCTTCGGCAAACACATACTGATAGAACTGTCGGGCGAAAACAAACGGCAACTGTTCATTCCGAAAGGCGTTGCGCACGGATTCCACGTGACCGGCACGGCGGCGATCTTTACCTACAAGGTAGACAGTCCCTACATGCCGTCGCACGAAAGAAGTATCAGGTTCGACGACCCGGCCATCGGCATCGACCTGAAGCTCCTTGCAGGAGACGCACTGATCATGTCGCCCAAAGACAGGCAGGCGCCACTGCTTGCAGATGCGGAAATAAATTTCGAATACAATAAATAAACTTCCTATGAACACCTATTTAATTACCGGAGGAGCAGGCTTTATCGGCGCAAACTTCGTAAAATACATGCGCCGGACATATCCCGAACGCCGGCTGATCGTACTGGATGCGCTGACCTATGCCGGAAACCTCGCTACCATCAGTGAAGATATCGACCGCGAACGCTGCCTGTTCGTAAAGGGCGACATCTGCGACCGCGCCATGCTGACGGATATTTTCGACAGCTATCCGGTGCGGTATGCTGTGAACTTTGCCGCCGAAAGTCACGTGGACAGGAGCATTGAGAATCCGCAACTGTTTTTGACCACCAACATCCTCGGCACACAAAATCTGCTGGACGCCGCCCGTCAGGCATGGGTCGCCGGCAAAGACAGCGACGGCTACCCGGTGTGGAAAGACGGCGTGCGCTTTCATCAGGTCTCCACGGACGAAGTATACGGAAGCCTCGGCGACGAAGGCTATTTCCACGAAACCACCCCGCTCGACCCGCACAGCCCGTACAGCGCGTCCAAGGCAAGCGCCGACCTGTTTGTCAAAGCCTATTCCGACACCTACAAAATGCCGGTCACGATCACCCGCTGCTCCAACAATTACGGCCCCTACCATTTCCCCGAAAAACTGATCCCGCTGATAATAAACAATATTCTGGAAGGAAAGAAACTGCCCGTCTACGGCGACGGCAGCAACGTCCGCGACTGGCTCTACGTCGAAGACCACTGCAAGGCCATCGACGCCGTGATTCATCGCGGAAAACCGGGCGAAATATACAACGTCGGCGGACACAACGAACGGACAAACATCGAAATCGTTCGCCTGATTATCCGCACCGTCCGTCAGTTGATGACCGAACAGACGGAATACCTCCGGGCGCTGAAAATACGCGAAACGGACGCCGAAGGCCAACCCCCGCTCGACCGGATCAGCGACCGCCTGATTACGTTCGTAAAAGACCGCCCCGGACACGACCGGCGCTATGCCATCGACCCCGAAAAAATCACTTCCGAACTGGGATGGACGCCCGAAACGGATTTCGACACAGGCATCGTCAAAACCGTACGCTGGTATCTCGAAAATCAAACGTGGGTAGAAAACATCCTCAAGGGCGACTACATTGATTATTATGAGCAGATGTATTCCGGTCGCGAACTGTAAGCCCCCACTCTCTGCATGAACAGGCCATATCCTTCAACACTTCTGGAAAATGCGGTAAACGAACTTGCCGCGCTGCCCGGAATAGGACGAAAAACGGCGCTGCGTCTGGCGCTATACATGCTGCGACGCGACGCCGGCTACACGGAAAAACTCGCCTCCGCCCTGCTCTCGCTGCGACGCGACGTGAAATACTGCCGCGAATGCCACAACATTTGCGACAGCAACCATTGCGCCATCTGCGCCGATCCCGGACGCGACCATTCGATAATCTGCGTGACGGAAAACGTCAAGGACGTGATGGCGATAGAGAATACCGCCCGGTTTCACGGCGTATATCATGTGTTGGGAGGCATCATTTCGCCCATCGACGGTATCGGCCCTGCCGACCTGGAGATCGAGAGCCTGATACGGCGCGTGGCCGAAGGCGAAGTGAAAGAAGTCATATTCGCCCTGAGTTCGACGATGGAAGGCGACACGACGAATTTCTTCATATACCGTAAACTGCAGCCCTGCGAAGTGAAAATCACCGTCATCGCCCGCGGCATAGCGGTAGGCGACGAAATCGAATACGCCGACGAGGTGACGCTGGGACGCTCGATAGTGAACCGCCAGGATTTCAATGATTCCCTTAAACGCTGAGTAAACAGTTCGTATCCTATGAAACTGCTTGAAAACGAAAGAATCCGTCTGCGGGCGCCGGAACCGGAAGACCTCGATATGCTTTATCGCTGGGAAAACGATACCTCGCTCTGGGAATCGGGCAATACGTTCAGCCCGTACTCGCGTTACGCGCTGAAACAGTATATTGCCGAATCGGGCAACGACCTGTATGAGCGCGGACAGTTGCGCCTGATAATTGAACCGAGAGAGACATCCGTTGCCGTCGGAGCGGTTGACCTGTACGACATTGAGCTGCACCACCGTCGCGCGGGAACAGGCATACTGGTAGACAGCGCCTGCCGGCAGAAAGGATTTGCAACCGAGGCGCTGACGCTCGCCGCGCACTACGCATTTACTTTCCTCAGACTGCATCATCTGTACGCGCATATTCCCCGTACGAACACCCCCTGCCTGAGGCTTTTCGAGCGCTGCGGCTTTGCGACGGCAGGCGTCCTTGCCGAGTGGCTGCACGTGTCCGGCGGTTATGCCGACGTCATTGTCATGAGCCTGATCAACCGGGAGCCGCCGCCGCACTGTGCTACATGACACTACTTTCTTTCATACCGGCTCGATGCATAGAAAGTTCTCCCGTACCGGTCGGTTGTGCGCACTTCGACGTCGTGCGTTCCGGCAGGCAGGTTCGACGGGATGCTTGCACGCCAGAGATGCGTGCTCCGGACAGGATACGACGGACGGCGTCCCGGACGCACGTCTTCGACGTAATCCCATTCCTGCATATAGTGATAATAGGCAGGATCATAGTCTTCCGTTTTGTTCATTTTCCTCCATTCGCCCCGGTCTACGCGATATTCGAGCACACTGTCGTCGTCGCCCATGAAGAAGTTGGCGAAAATACTCGTAGCGTTCACTTTGGCACAATAGAGACTTATCCGGTAATCGGCAGGCTTTCCGGCTACCTTGTAGTCCAGTTTGTACCGGTTCCCGTCGACGGTCAGCAGGGCGTATCCTTTGGGTGTGCCATCGCGCATGGTGGCGACCGGCGTTCCTTTTTCGTCGAATACGCCTGAATACCAGTCGCCGCAACTTGCGCCTACGTTGTATTCGTGCAGCGGTTTATCCCTGTTCGGTCCGCTTTCCCTGTCTGCGAAGTGCTGCGTCTGATAATGCGTATGCGCCGAAAGAATCAGCACGTTGGGATAGTTGTCGAGGTGACGGAACAGTTTTTGCCGGTCAGCTTTCAGGAAAGCATCGTTGGCGTCGTTGAGCGGGATATGCAGGCATACGACAATCAGCCGGTCGGGAGCAACGAACTGCAAGTCGTTCTGTACGAAATCCAGTTGGTCGCTTCTGAAACCGCCTGTATAGCCCTGTCCGTCCGTGGGATCGGGATATAAAATGTCGTCGAGGACGATGAAGTGCGCTTTACCGTAATTGAAGGCGTAATTGGCAGGTCCGAAGTTTGCTTCGAAAGTTTCGTCCGACAGCGAATCGGCTTTGGCATCGTAATTCATGTCATGATTGCCCATTACGTGATACCATGGCAATCCGGTTTTTTTAATGGCATTCTTGTACGGCGAATGCAGCGTCAGGTTATCGCCTACCAAATCGCCGAGCGTGATGCCGAAGATGGGGGACGTCAGCGTTTTTGCTTCATCGACAATTCCCTGCTCGAAATATTTCACTTCGTTTTCGTTATATGGCTGGCTGTCGCCGAAGATAAACGACGTGAATGTTTCCGGCTCATCGTATTTGATCAATGCAAAATCCAGGGATGCGGGCAGTTTGCCCGTCGGGTTCACTCCTTTGTAAGAGAGAGCGGGCGAGCCGCCCGGTTTGTGAATATAGAAGGAACGGGGCAAATTATATTCATCTGTTTCAATCCTGTAGCCGGCAGGTTTGATTACGGAGATGATGTTGTCATCGCCTGTCTTCAGGACGTATTTACCTTCGGCGTCGGTCAGCACGACCTCGCGTCCATTGGATACGGCCACATTACCGATGCCCTTTTCCCTGCGGTCTTTCCTGCCGTTGCGATTTGCATCTTCATACACATAGCCCTGTACGGTCGATATGGCGCCGGCCTTGAATCCGGCTGTCAGCGCGAGGAACAGCAGCGCGCCCCTGATCAGAAAAAAAATACCTTGTTTCTTTATCATCTGTCTAAAAATTTAATTGTTTAACGGCACAAAAATAAAGACCGGATGTTACCGGACAGCTACGGAAAATCTATTTTTCTGTTACGTTCGGCAAACCGGATTGTCGCGCTATGCTGCGCCGCAGGTGCAGTCTGTGAATGAGGCTGTCGCAAAAACTGCGAGCGAAGTGAAGCAATCCGGACGGCTGTTTTACAGCCCTGCCACCGTAACCCCTTCCACGTTTTCAGTCCAGGTGATGCGTTCTTCCCAGGTCGCTTTTTTGCTTTCGCTGCGGCGGTCGAAGACGAGCAGGTAGGCGGGTATGCCTTTATCGAAACGGTCGCGGTAACGGAGGGTCTGTTCAATCGCCTCGGCAAGAAGTGATCTGTAACTGTCGTAGTCATGCAGGATTTTTATCTCGACAACGCAGCGGTAGTCCCCGTATTCCACAAACAAATCCATCCGCCCGCGGCCGGCGCCCACTTCACGGTCAATGTGTCCGCCGCCATTGAGAAGCCGCTGCATGAACGCCAGTAACAGCAAATGCGGGAACGCTTCCGTATAGTCCGATTTGGATTCCCACAGTTCGGAATATCTGCGCCAGAACTTCTGAAATTCCTTCAGCAGACTGTCCATGTCCAAGCTGCCGTCAGGTTTCTGCCATTTGAAGTTGGACGGGGGCGGCATCATGATCTGCATGCTCGAGTTGACAACCCGCGTAAGAATTTCCGTATATACGGGATTGGAGATCGTCAGCCCTTTCTCCGTGTCATACGTCACTAATCCCAGATCCATCGCCTGCTGCACGCCAGGACTGTCGAGGTTCAGATCCATGTTCATTTCGCCCGAAATGACCGTCTCGATGACTGGCTTTACCGCCGCGTCCTGCATCCGGTAAACCAGCGAATCCAGATGCGTTTCACGCGCTTCGACCATCTGCTGACGCGCCTCGGTAACATGCTTTAATTCGACCGTCTCCGTGCTTTTGTAATCCAGCGCTCCTGTTGTCGCCCTGTCAAACAGGTTGTTGACAATCCACGGCTGTCCCTGCGACTGTTCCCAGACATAATCCAGCGCTTCCCGCGTGATTTCCTGTCCCGTTTCGGCGGTTCGCTGAACAAAAAGCCTGGCTACATCTTTCTCCGAGAAGTTTTTTAACAGAATGGAATCCTTTTTGATGTTAAACGGCGAGCCGGGATTCGGCGACACTCCGTCCTTGCTTTGCGTGATATAATCCTTCAAGTCGCGCATGCCGACAAGCGCCACGGATACGGGGAATTTTCCCACGCCGCGGCTTGCAAAGCCGCCGCGCAACTGCCGCAGGAAACTGATTATTGCCTCGCCCGTCAGCACGTCCACTTCGTCGAAGAGTACTATCAGAGGCTTGGGAGCGACAAGTTTTGCCCAGTTTTCAAGCGTTCCGCTCAGCAAACTTGCCGGATTGACTGCCGCCGTTTCAGGTTCAGGCAAATCTTCCATCCTCGCACTTTGGCAAATTGCATCATATACTGCAGGTATTGCCCGTTCAATATCCGGTATGCTCTGGCACCGCTCCACGCTCACGTAACAGGCTGCATATTTGCCTGTAGCGTTGAGTTCGCGCATCCAGTTTATCAGGAAGGTGGTTTTCCCCGTCTGCCGCGGCGCATGAAGCACCCAGTAGAGCTGTTCGTCAATATAACGGCTTAATCCTGCTCCGGCCAGACGCTCTTCAGGCGGTAGCATATAATGTCGTTGAGGGTCGCAGGGACCTGTTGTGTTGAATGATTTCATACGGCGCTTTGTCAATAAGTTTCATGCAAATATACGACAAATTTCCGGCCGGACTGTGATTTATCCGATTTGCATGACTGAAAAAACATCACGCAAGTCATCAAAATCATCTGAAATCACAGTTCGAACAATTAAACGTGTAAAAGCTGCCATACCGGATTTTGCCAGTTGGCGCCCGTTTTTGAGACACCTCCCGAACTGAATCTCCGAATTTTGAATTATCTTTGCTGCATGGGAAAAAACAAGTTGAAAAAATTCGAAGAGATGGCGGGCTTTCCGCACGTGTACGAGTATCCGTACGCTACGCTGCAGGACAGGGATTGTCCGCTGAAGGGCGCGTGGCAGGCGGAAGTTTTCGGAAACGACCGTCCGGTCACGCTCGAACTGGGATGCGGACGGGGCGAATACACGGTCGAACTGGGGAAGCTGTTTCCCGAAAGGAACTTCATCGGCATCGACATCAAAGGCTCGCGGATGTGGACGGGCGCAAAGGAATCGCTTGAGACAGGAATGACGAACGTGGCATTCCTGCGCACCCGCATCGAACTGCTCCCGCGCTTCTTCGCGCCCGGCGAGGTGTCGGAGATATGGCTCACTTTCCCCGACCCGCAGATGAAAAAGGTCAACAAACGCCTCACCGGTACGCGCTTCATGCGTCTGTACAGTCAAATCCTTGCAGACGGAGGACGCATCCACCTGAAGACGGACAGCCCATTCATGTACGCCTACACGTGCGCAATGATTTGCGCCAGCCACTACCCCGTCGTCATGCAGACGGACGACCTGTATCATTCAAACCTGGCGGACGGGATTCTGTCTATCCGCACCGGCTACGAACAGCAGTGGATAGAACGCGGGTTGAGCATCAAATACGTGCAGTTCGTCTGCGAGCCGCGCGACGCGCCCGTCGAACCCTGCATCGAAATTGCACCCGACCCGTACCGCAGTTACAACCGCAGCCGGCGAAGCGCAGACAGTTCCGTCCGGCCGGTCATGAAAGAATAAACGGAGGAATCGAAAAATATGAAACTGTATCCGAAACTTATACTCGACGCACTGACAAAGGTGCGCTATCCGGGAACGGACAAAAACATCGTCGAAGCAGGCATGGTCGACGACAACATCCGTATCGAAGGCCGCAAGGTCTCGTTCGCGCTCCTGTTTGCCAAACCGAACGACCCCTTCGTCGATTCCGTCGTCAGGGCGGCGGAAGCGGCTGTATTGAAATACGTCTCGCCCGAAGTCGACATCAGGGGAAACATCAGGCCGGCCTTCGCGTCGTCGCCCCTGCCGAAAGAGCCGGACGCGCTGTTGCCGCAGGTGAAAAACATTCTCGTCGTAGCCTCCGGCAAAGGCGGTGTGGGGAAAAGCGCCGTCACGGCGAATCTCGCCGTAGCGCTTGCCGGCATGGGATACAGGGTCGGACTGCTCGACGCCGACATCTTCGGCCCGTCGCAACCCAAAATGTTTCACGTCGAAGACGTCCGGCCGGAAGCAGAGACCGTCGACGGCCGCGAACTGATTCGCCCGGCCACGAACTACGGCGTCAAGCTGCTGTCTATCGGGTTCTTCGTAAATCGTACCGATGCCGTCGTATGGCGCGGTGCGATGGCGAGCAACGCGCTGAAACAGTTGATCGGCGATGCCGACTGGGGCACGCTGGATTATTTCCTCGTAGACCTGCCGCCGGGAACGAGCGACATTCACCTGACAGTGGTGCAGACGCTGGCCGTCACGGGTGCAGTCATCGTCAGCACGCCGCAGGAAGTGGCGCTCGCCGACGCCCGCAAAGCCATCAGCATGTTTGCCAGCGAAAAAATCAGTGTCCCCGTACTCGGTCTTGTCGAAAACATGTCGTGGTTTACGCCTGCCGAACTGCCGGACAACCGGTATTACATCTTCGGGAAGGACGGCTGCAAACGCCTTGCCGCCGAACTGAATGTTCCTCTGCTGGGACAAATACCCATCGTACAAAGCATCTGCGAGAGCGGCGACAGGGGCGAACCGGCTGCCCTGCATCCCGAAACCGTCACGGGCGCCGCCTTCCACGCCCTGGCGAAGCAGGTAGTCGAACAGACAGCGTTTCGCAACGCGCATCTGGCGCCAACCCGGCGGGTGAAAGTCAATGCAGATGATTAATTAACTGACTATTATTTTCTTAGGATTTAAGCATTTATTTGAATTATGATAACCGAAGAACTGATCAATCCGAAAAGTATTGTCGTCGTAGGCGGTTCGAACAGGACGTCCAAACCGGGAGGCAACTGCATCCGCAATTTGCTGAACGGCAAATATACCGGCGATTTGTATGTAGTCAACGCCAGAGAAGAATCGGTGCAGGGGTTACGATGCTACAGGCATGTAAGCGAGATTCCTTCTGCCGATTTGGCCATCATCTCGATTCCCGCCGCGTCGTGTCTGGAAACGGTGACTGTGTTAGCCAGGGAAAAACAGGTGAAAGCTTTCATCATGTTCACAGCCGGATTTGGCGAAACATCCGAAGAAGGACGCCTGCTCGAGCAGCAAATCGTGAAGGTCGTCACCGACGCAGGCGCCGCATTACTGGGACCGAATTGCATCGGACTGCTCAATCGCTACCATCACAGCCTGTTCACCCTCCCCATTCCCGAGATGAGTCCGTCCGGCGTCGACATGATTTCCAGTTCGGGAGGCACGGCCATCTTCATCATGGAATCGTCCATTCGGCGCGGACTGCGTTTCAATTCCGTATGGTCTGTCGGCAATGCGGGGCAAATATCCGTCGAGGATGTGCTGGAATACATGGACATCCATTTCAATCCCGATACCGATTCCCGAATCAAGCTGCTCTACATGGAAGCCATCAGAGACCCGGACAAACTGCTGGAACACACAAGCTCGCTGATTCGGAAAGGATGCAGGATCGCTGCTATCAAGTCGGGCGTATCCGAATCGGGCTGCCGCGCCGCCTCGTCGCACACGGGCGCCATGACCAATCCCGATCTGGCCGTCGAGGCGTTACTCCGCAAGGCCGGCGTCGTCCGCTGCTTCAGCCGCGAAGAGTTGGCCACGGCCGGCGCCGTATTCACGCTCAAAGAGCTTAAGGGGAAAAACATAGCCATCGTGACCCATGCCGGAGGGCCTGCCGTGATTCTCACCGACGCCCTTTCCAAAGGCGGGCTGGAAATACCCCGGCTTTCGGGAACGGCCGCAGCGGAAGAACTCAGGAGCCGGCTCCTGCCCGGCTCGTCGGTCAGCAACCCGATCGACATACTCGGAACAGGCAGCCCCGAACATCTGGCGCTGGCAATCGACTGCTGCGAGTCGAAGTTCGAGAACATCGACGGCATCGCCGTGATATTCGGCAGCCCCGGACTGACGAGCGTGTACGAGGCATACGATGTGCTGGACAGGAAAATGAAAACCTGCACGAAGCCCATCTTCCCCGTCCTGCCGTCCGTCATCACTGCCTGCGAAGAAACCGACTTTTTCGTGAAGCAGGGACACGTCAATTTCAGCGACGAAGCCGGACTGGCCGACGTGCTGACAAAAATACTGAAAACACCTTCGCCGCCGGTCAACAGTCTTGAACTGAAATATGTGGATGTGCCCGCAATCCGCAGAATCATCGACAGCATTCCCGAATCGGGATATATCTCCACCCGGTCGGTGCACGACCTGTTCAGGGCGGCCGACATTCCGATGGTGGACGAAACGGTTTCCGCCGAATGGGAAGACATTCGCGCCTTTGCGGCGAAAGTGCAGTATCCCGTGGTGGCAAAAGTGGTCGGGCCGGTGCACAAGTCGGACGTCGGAGGCGTTGTGCTGAACATCCGTTCGGAAGAGCACCTTGAGATGGAGTTCCGCCGGCTGATGAAAATCCCCGATGTCGTCGCCGTCATGATTCAGCCGATGCTGAAGGGCGTCGAACTGTTTGCCGGGGCAAAATACGAAGCGTTGTTCGGGCACATCGTGCTGTGCGGACTGGGCGGCATCTTTGTCGAGATATTCAAGGACATCGCATCGGGACTGGCGCCGCTCTCCACCGAAGAAGCCCTGTCGATGGTGCACTCGCTCAAAGGATACAAAGTGTTCGAAGGCGCGCGCGGGCAGAAAGGCATCGACAAGTTCGAGTTTGCCAGAATCATTGTCCGCCTGTCGGCGCTGCTCCGTTTCGCCGTCGAAATAAAAGAACTGGACATCAACCCCCTGCTGGCGACAGACAGAGGCATCATAGCCGTAGATGCCAGAATACGGATAGAAAAATGATACGGACGCTGGTTTTAATCGGATTCGGAGGCGGCGCGGGTAGCGTGTTGCGCTATCTGACTTCCGTCCTGACGAACAAATATTTTCACGGCGCGTTCCCTCTGGCCACGTGTATCGTCAACATTGCAGGATGTTTCGCTATCGGATGGCTGGCGGGGACGCTCGGCCGCCAGTCGGATCATCCCGATCTGTACGCGCTGTTCGTCACCGGTTTTTGCGGGGGATATACGACCTTTTCTACCTTCTCGACCGAAAACCTGCACCTGTTTCAATCGGGCAACAGCCCGACGGCCATCCTCTACATTGCCGCAAGCATACTTCTCGGTCTGTTTGCCGTGTGGCTCGGGATGCAGGTTTCGAAAATATAGGCTGCGCGCGGGTCGGCGATGCGAATTGTCGCGCCTGTATCCGATAAAGTCTCAGGCCTCTAATCCTCTTTCAGGGGAGGAAGCGCATCGAGAAAGGCCAGCGCGCGCGTCATGTCTTCGGGAGTATCGATGCCGATAGTGTCGTCGCGGGTGACGGCGGTTTTTATTTTGTATCCGTGTTCGAGCCAGCGCAGTTGTTCGAGGTTTTCGGCCAGTTCGAGCGGCGAAGGCGGCAGGCGGACAATCTCGTCGAGCACAGCCGTCCGGTAGGCATACAGTCCGATGTGGCGGTAAAACGTATGGGAGGAAAGCCACGTCGTGTATTCTTTTCCACGGACATACGGGACGACCGAGCGGCTGAAATAGAGGGCTTCGCCGCGCCTGTTCAGCACGACTTTGGGCGAGTTCGGGTTGAAGAGCGTCGCTTCGAAATCGCCGTCGGCGTCGAGCGGTTTCACCAGTGTGGCGATATGCACGTCGGGCTGGTCGAAACAACCCTTCAGCAATTCGATTTGCGCAGGGCCGACGAAGGGTTCATCGCCCTGTATGTTCATCACCACGTCGAAATGGCCGTCTGTTTTGCGGCAGGCTTCGCTGCAGCGTTCCGTCCCGCTGCGATGGCTGGCGGACGTCATGACGACATGCCCGCCAAATGCCCTGACAGCAGCCTCGATGCGCACATCGTCGGTAGCTACCACAAGCCGGTCGACGGACGAATGTACCTGCTCGTATACCCGCTGTATCATCGGCTTGCCGCGCATGTCGACCAGCGGCTTGCCGGGAAAACGCGTCGACGCATATCGCGCCGGAATAATACCAAGAAATCTTGTCTTCATATAAGTATATTTACAAATTCTTCTGTCATTCCGTCATCTTCAGCAGCGGCAAGCTGATCATGATTCCCACGCCGCGGTATTTCCAGCCGTCGAACCCGACAAAAACGCCTGCCTGCACGATATCGCCAAATCCTGCCGAATAGCCTGCTTCCACGTAGTCGTTTGCCGGCGTCCACAACAGCCGCGCATGAAGCGTCTCTTCGAACAGGCTGTTTTGCAGGAAGGGCAGATTCTTGAAAAGCAGATACATCGAACTGTAGCTGGCATGAGCCTGCAACCACCGTTCGGAGGTGGAAAAGGCGTAGTTGTCCGGCAGTGCGAAACTGTTGTCCGGCGACGATGCGGTTATCCACAGTTCATTTGTTTCGAAATGTTTGAAGTCGGGGAAATATATTCTGCCGGAAGAGAGGAACGTCCCTGCGTTTACGGAATAATTGAAGCGGTCGAAGGCATTTATCGCGATTTTCTGACGTATGCCGACTTCCAGACGGTCATACGAAGCCGATGCGACGCTGCCCGAGGGGATTCCTTTCCCGTATTCGAGCATAAAGGCGGGATGATGCGAATATTCGTAGTATTTGCGTCCGTTGCGGATGCGGTAGTAGTATCGCGGCGTGTAGTGCAGCCGGACGGTGGTGCGCAGGGCCGTATGCGCAGGCATCGGCGCTGTCTGTCCGGCGGGAATATTGGGCGAAGGCTCTTTTCCGAAAAAGCTGTACGATGTATTGTTTTCCAGCGCCGTCCGTTTTTCGAAGGCGATGCCGGTCTCCAGTTGCAGCCCGTTTGCCGCGTCGATGCGGTTCATTGCGCTCACATATTTCCGCTGATAGAAACGGATGGGATTTTCGGCAAAGAAGAGGGATGCCAGCGAGTTGATAAGACGCAGGTTTCCGTCGACGCGATTGAAGTCGGCGGTCGTGTTGCCTGCCGAGACGTCAAGTTTTCCGATTTTCAGCGGAGCGTAGCGGAAGGCGGCGTCTACCTGCCAGTCGACCGTGCGGCGGGCG
>JAIRLL010000264.1 GCA_031259505.1 Tannerella sp. | reverse complement strand
CTTAAAAAGCCTGTTTTTTGAAACTGTTCCATTCTTCTTCTGTTTTCGGGCAAAAATATATCATTAATCCTGAACGAGCTACCCAAATTTCTGTAAAAATGTCAAATTTTGATAAAGGATTCGATGAATTCGTCATTTTTTTCATAAAAATCACGCGGATGCATACTGTTAAATTGCTGTGAATAATCAATATACTGTCAGGACTGCCAAGATTCCTCGAACGTGACCGATGCGCTGTGCACTTCACCTCCCAGCGGCGGATGGAGTTTGGACACTTTTATTTTAATGTAGGAAAGCTGGGGAAAGCGCAATTTCAGAGCAGATGAAATACGCCCCGCAAGATTTTCGAGTAGATTCGATGGCCTACTCATTTCTTCGCTTACTGTCCGGTATACGTCCGCGTAGCTGACGGTGTCGCCGATATCGTCGCTATGTACGGCAATTTCAATACGGTCGAACGCATATTCAAGATCGACCGTAAAATCGTTTCCAACTTTTCTTTCCTGCAGGGATACTCCGTGGAAAGCATGAAATTTCATTGATTTCAATTCAATCACTGTCTTCATATAACGTAAAAAAAGATGGTGTAAAAGTAGTAAAAAAATGGCCTGACAGTTTTTTTTTCACTACATTTGCGGAAATAAAAACATAAAAATATGGTACGTACAAAACAAAACGAAGAGATGCCGGCCAGCAATGGTGGAATACTCAATGTGTTGGCTGTAGGAACAGCCGTAAAAGGCAGTGTTGTCACGGCGTCTGATTTCCGTTTGGACGGACGAATAGAAGGGGATATTACTTGCAAAGGTAAAATTGTTATCGGCCCGAAGGGAAGCATCAAGGGAAATATCCGTTCCGAGAATGCGGAAATACTGGGCGAAGTGGAAGGCTGCGTGCGAATCAGGGAGAAGCTGGTTTTCAAGTCGACGGCAGTTGTGAAGGGCGACGTGTTTATCCAGACGCTCGAAATTGAGCCGGGCGCCCGATTCAACGGCACTTGTACGATGTCGGGAAAAAATCCTTTGGATAGCGACGAAGTGCCGGGAAATGAGGCTGTTCCAGTAAATACTGTCGCTCCGCCGCCAGCAAGATAAAAACAACTTTCCGTCACCGGCCGCAATTAGCCAGCATTGTACGGATCTTTTTGTTAAACTCATTGGATTCGAGGAGTTTTTCGATCGTGAGATGCATCCTGTATCTCCAATAATGGCAGGGATTGGCAGGTATGTTGATGCGTTCGTCTTCAGCACGGGGATGTTTCAGCGTGTCGCTCATGGCAAGCCAGTCCTGAAGCGGGATAATGGTGAAGATGGAAGACGCGGACAGGTGGTTTTTGAGTATCTGTTCGGCGATTTTTGCGGGGCAGGATGTCGGCGCCGTACCGTTTCTCCGTAAAACGGACTGATAGTATTGCTGTCTCTTTTCAGGATTTTCTTTCCACCAGAGGCGCAGGGGGCTCATGTCGTGAGTTGACGTGGTGCAGACAGACAGGTAGGGTAACTTGCTCAGACACGCGAAATGTTCGCCGGACAGTTTTGGCGCACGTTCCAGTTCGAGGCTCAGGATGTGCAGTTGCGTCATTACTTCGTGAACGGATGCAGGTATCATGCCCAGATCTTCACCGCAAATCAGCATATCCGTGCTTTCGATAAGGGGGACAAGCCGTTTGAGGGCTTCCGCTTTCCAGAAGGCATTGTGGCGTTCATAAAAGAAATGGTTGGAAAGCCGGTCGAACGCTGTTTGTGCCCGGGTGGATAATTCCGTATAAGCAAACGACTTGTTCCCGGATATGCGGGGGTGATATTTGGTTTGTTCATACGGATCTTTCAGGAAAAGGACTTCGTTGGCAACAGTAAACAGTCCGGCTTTAATCCCGTTCGAAAGCGCATCGGCATGTTTTTTGAATATGCTTTCGATTTTTCTTTGCGTATCGCATAATGGTTTCAATATCAAATGCTCGTCGTCTTCGTCAATCAGGAATGCGTCGAGATGTTTTCGGGCTTCGGCGCTGAAAAGTTTATCTAAAAACCGGCGGTGTATGCGCGGTTTCAGCAAGCGCCTGTCCCATTCCAGGCCAAACGATTCTATCTCGTTGACGGTGAGTGGCAGGGCTGGTCTGAAATGTCCGCAAAGTCCCTGGACGAAATCGGCTGGCACCTCCCAGATGCGGAAAAAGCCGAGTATGTGGTCGATTCTGAAACAGTTGAAGTAATCTTCCAATTTATAAAAACGTTTTTTCCACCAGATGAAACCGTCCTTTTCCATGATATCCCAGTTGTAAGTAGGAAAAGACCAGTTTTGTCCGGTCTCGGAAAAGTCGTCGGGCGGAGCGCCAGCCTGCTCTTCGTTGTTGAAATATGCCGGTTCAATCCATACATCGACGCTCGTACGGTGAATACCGATAGGCAGGTCGCCCTTGAGAATGACGCCTTTTTCCCGCGCATAGTCCGACGCAGACCTGAACTGGACATGCAGGACAAATTGCAGAAAGTAAGTAAATGATAATTCGGAATATACTTTGCCGTTTTCCTTGCAAAGTGTTTGTAGCCGGCGCGGGTTGTAGCGGGAGTCTTCGCCCCACCGGGTAAAATCGGACGTATGATATTTTTCTCTGAAGAGACAAAAAGCGGCATACGGAATCAGCCAGTCCTGATTGGTTTTCAGGAACGACTTGAATGCCGCCGAATTCAGGATGCGCGAACCTTCCTGTTCGAAAAAGTCGCGGCAATATTGCAGTTTACATCTCTCGACATTTTCGTAATCAACGGTATTTTTTCTGTTCAGTATTTGTTGTTTACGATGATATGACGCCGCTTTTTTTTCATCTTTCAGTGCACCCAGTTCCTTCAGCGAGATGTAAACGGGATGCAGCGCATAAATCGAAATAGCGCTGTAAGGATACGAATCTTTCCATGTATGGGTTCGTGTCGTATCGTTTACCGGCAAAATCTGAATCAGGCGCTGGTTTGTATGTACTGCCCAGTCGACAAGCAATTTGAGGTCGTGCAAGTCGCCGATGCCGAAACTGTGTTCCGAGCGTAGCGAGAAAACGGGAATAACGACGCCCGCGCCTTTCCACGGCGGACGGTTGTCACGGTACGGATATTCGGATACGATGAATGTTGCCTTTTCGTGCCGGGGTAGGGGAGTTAATGTTCTGTTCTCGCCTGCCTCCCACCGACATTCCTGCTTCTGCCTGTTGCGGAGAAGAAACTTGTATTCGACCGGAAAGGTTATTTCGTTGAGACCGAGCCTGATTTCCCATTCGGGGAAATGCGTGCAAATCATCTCTTTTGCCTCTTCGGGTTGCCACATTCCGAGCACATTCTGATTGCCCGATATGGCAATATGCTGATCCTTATCAATATAAGGATTGCATACACGAATAATCACTTCTCCGCCTGCCTCTTTTGCGGGATAAGCGCGCGATGCGTGAGCGAATATCGTCCGGGTGAATGCAGCAGTGTAAAGCACAGGATTTTCCGGTACAACCTGCCAGTAATCAAAGAGATAATATCGTTCTTGTCCGGGAGAGAGGTGTGCCTTGTGTTTTCTGCTGCCGGGTTCGGATATTGTTGTTCCGTCAGGCATCTTCAACACGTAGCAATAATCGAACGTTTCGACAAAGACAGGAATTTCCACATCCAAACTCCATTGTCCGTTGTCCTGGTAGTTCATTTCTTTTGCCAAAACGGTTTGCCTCGCACCCAGTTCGTCAACAGACCCGACAATACCGACTTTCTGCCCGGCGCCGGTGAAATAATGGATGTTAAATGTAATTCTCATTTGCTGCCGTGCCGTTTATCAACACTTTGAAGCGCCACAGTTTGAGCAGATTATACAACCCTCCTGATTAATAAGACTTTCCATTCCGCAATGTCCGCATTTCCCTTTGGTAGGACCATTCGGCAGATATTTTCTCAATGCCCTTTCCACGCCGTTCTTCCAGGTGTTGATAGATTCGTCATTCAGTTCCAGGCCTTCTACGAGTTTGACAACCTGATCGATAGGCATTCCGTAGCGGAGTACGCCCGAAATCAGTTTGGCATAATTCCAGTAGACCGGCTCGAATTTACCGTCCAGCCCTTCCAGCGTCATTTTGAAACCGCGTTTGTTTTTGAACTGGAAATCATAGTGTTTTGAGCCATCGGCGTTGTAGATTTTTATGATGGCGCCTTTTGTTACGTTTTTAGGCAGCATGATTCCCTCGTCGTCGTCAGCCAAACCGGTAAATATTTCGTACGGACGGCCGTTTAACAGTCCGACGAAAGCAATCCATTTCTCTCTGTTATTCTGGAATTTAACGACGTCGGCTTCCAGTTCGCGCGGGCGTTTTGCCACGATGACAGGCGGTTCGATGCATTCCCGGTCTTTTTTCTTTTTGCTGTCGGGCGCCAGCAATATGCCCGAACGGGAACCTTCGCGGTATACGGTGCAACCTTTACAGCCGGATTTCCACGCTTCGATGTATAACTTGTTCACCAATTCTTCCGTAGCCTCGTTCGGCAGGTTGATGGTCACGCTGATGGAGTGGTCTACCCACTTTTGGACACGTCCCTGCATTTTTACTTTCTGTATCCAGTCCACATCGTTGGATGTGGCCTTGAAATATGGTGATTTTTCGATAAATTCATCAATTTCATTTTGTGTATATTCTTTTGAAACAGAATATCCCTGCGCCTCCATCCACACGTTGAATTTATGATGAAAGACAGTATATTCTTCAAATGCATCACCTGTTTCGTTCACAAAATCTACTCTGGAGGACAGGTCATTCGGATTCACTTTGCGACGGCGTTTGTATACCAGCATAAAGGCAGGTTCGATGCCTGATGTCGTTTGGGTCATCAGGCTGGTGCTTCCCGTTGGGGCGATGGTCAGACATGCAATATTTCGCCGTCCATATTTGACCATATCTTTGTATAATTGCTCGTCTTCAGCCTTCAGACGATTGATAAACGGGTTGTTTTCTTCACGTTTGGCATCGTATATTTCGAAAGCGCCGCGTTCCTTTGCCATGGTGATGGATGAGCCATAAGCTGCCAGAGCAAGTGTTTTCTGGATGGTTTCGGCAAAATTCGTGGCTTCTTCCGTTCCGTAACGCAGGTTCAAGGCGGCAAGCATATCGCCTTCAGCGGTGATTCCCACTCCTGTACGACGCCCCTGTAATGTTTTCTTTTGAATTTTTTCCCACAAGTGCCTTTCCGTCTGCTTTATCTCCTGCGATTCGGGGTCTTCGTCGATTTTTTGCAGGATTTTTTCAATCTTCTCGGATTCGAGGTCAATGATATCGTCCATAATGCGCTGAGCCAAAGATACATGTTTTTTGAACAGGTCAAAGTCAAAGTAAGCTCTGTCTGTAAATGGATTGACTACATACGAATATAGGTTAATAGCCAGCAGCCGGCAACTGTCGTAGGGACAGAGCGGAATTTCGCCGCACGGATTGGTCGATACCGTACGGAATCCCAGATCGGCATACGAATCGGGAACTGATTCACGAATGATTGTGTCCCAGAATAATACACCCGGTTCGGCCGATTTCCAGGCATTGTGGATGATTTTTGCCCACAAGGCAGTTGCATCAATTTCCTTTTTCACTCTGGGGTTGGGCGAATCTATCGGGTATTGTTGTATGTAAGGCGTATGATTGGTGACTGCAGTCATGAAATCATCGTCTATCTTTACGGAAACGTTGGCGCCCGTGACTTTTCCTTCCGTCATTTTGGCATCTATAAATGATTCGGAGTCGGGATGTTTTACGGAGACACTCAACATCAGAGCGCCTCGCCGTCCGTCCTGTGCCACTTCGCGGGTCGAATTGGAATATCTCTCCATAAACGGCACCAGTCCGGTAGAAGTCAGCGCCGAATTTTTCACAGGCGAACCCTTCGGCCGGATATGCGACAGGTCGTGCCCTACGCCTCCACGTCGTTTCATCAATTGTGCCTGTTCCTCGTCGATGCGGATGACCGCGCCGTAAGAATCGGCAGTGCCGTCCAACCCCACCACAAAGCAGTTGGATAGGGACGCAATCTGGAAATCGTTTCCTATTCCGGTCATCGGGCTGCCTTGCGGGATGATGTAACGGAAATGGTCGAACAGGACGAACAATTCCTGTTCGGATAAAGAATTCGGGTATTTTTTTTCGATCCGGGCAATTTCTTTTGCCAGACGCCGATGCATATCTTCAGGCGTTTTTTCGAAAATATTGCCGAAAGCATCTTTTAGGGCATATTTGTTTGCCCAAACTTTTGCAGCCAGTTCGTCTCCTGCAAAATATTTCAGAGAAGCATTGTAAGCTTCGTCAAAAGAATATGTTTTTAGACTTGACATAAAATATAAATTTTAATTGCTGCAAATTTATGAATTATTCCCGATGCAATCCAAATTGTTCGGCTAAAAAATACGGAATTGTTAATAAGTTTTCCGGTTCTAACTCATAAATTGCTTATATGCAATCGTATATTAAATCGACAGCGTTCTGAAAGTTTACCAAAACGAAAAGGGTATCAGCCTCGTTGCTGTTCGAATGATGAACCATATAGAATGTGTCAAATAAAAAAAAAGCGAAGTTGCTTAGTGCATAAGGTAGAATAAAAACGGAAACTAAAAATAAAGGCAGGTCGCAAATCGGTTTGACCTTAGTACGCCTGCCTTCCAAATAAAGAATTTAAAGAGATTGGAAAATACAATTTACTGTTTCAACTTGCATTCAAGAGATTCAATCATGGCTTTGAAGGATTTATTCGTTTCCATCTGATTTTCTACAGCCTTGATTGAGTGCAGAACGGTGGCATGGTCTTTTCCGCCGATTCTCATACCGATATGTGCAAGCGAATAATCTGTATACTTTTTAGCCAGATACATGGATATCTGACGCGCCAGAACGATTTCTCTTTTTCGCGAAGAGGTTTGAATCAACGATTCGTCCATTTTGAAATGTTCGCATACCAGTTTAATTATTCTTTCGATGGAGACTTGATAATTTTCGATCATAACCATTTGGCTGATAACTTCCTGTGCCAGCGTCATATCTATTTTTTTCCTGTTTATAAGTGAATTGGCCGATATTGAAATTATGACGCCTTCCAGGTCGCGCACGTTTTCCGTTACATGCTCTACAATATATTCGAAGACGTCGTTGCCGATGTCAATATTTTCTTCTTCAATTAAATGTTTCAGTATCTGTTTTCTCAGTTCATAATCGGGACGATCGATCTTTGCATTCATTCGCCATTTCAGGCGGGTAATGAGCCGAGCTTCCATACCTTGCAATGCCACAGGCGGTTTATCCGACGTCAGGACAATTTGTTTTCCCAACTGGTGCAGATTGTTAAATATCTGAAAGAAAGTATGCTGTGTTTTGTCCAGCCCGATAAATTCCTGTATGTCATCCATAATAAGGACGTCGAGACTTTGGTAAAAAGCCAGGAAGTCGTTCAGCGTATTTTTACGGACAGCGTCTGTGAACTGGATGCGGAAAAGGTGTGACGAAACATACAAAACACGTTTTTCGGGATGGAGTTCACGCGTGCGCAAACCAATGGCATGACACAAATGGGTTTTTCCCACACCCGTATCTCCATAGATATACAGCGGGTTGAATGCTGTTTTGCCGGGTTTCTCGGCGATGGACAAACCTGTACTTCGTGCCAGCCTGTTGCTTGTTCCTTCAAAGAAGTTATCAAACGTATATTTGGCAACAAGCTGTGAATCTAATTCCTCCGGCTCAATTCGCATAAAGGGATTTCCAGATTGCCGCCCCGTTTGTTTTCCGTCTTTCTTAAGATGGTCGTCCGTCTCTACCTGCTTTGTCTGATTTCCGGCCACTACGCGATAGTTTAGGGATATGCCCGTTCCGAAAATACGTTCGAGCGACATGTGCAATATATGAATATAATTTTCTTCCAGATATTCATAAAAGAACTGGCTGGGTACCTGAACCGTAATCTTCTTATCCTGATACGAAATAGGAATGATGGGACGGAACCATTTCTCGTAGGTTGTTTCGGATACAACGCCTTTGATAACGGCTAAACATTCGCTCCACAATAACTGATAGTTTGACTGCATCTTCTTTTTGTTGTTAAAATATATTTATCTGCATCTCGTTTTTCGACTGTAAAGTTCGGCAATAAATTTCAAATAGAAAAAAGTGTTCGGTGGAGCAATCTTTCGTTTACTTATATCAATCTGATTATAATGGCATTGCTTCTATTTGTTTATGATTTTGCTTGTTACATGTCGAACTGTAATCCACTTTTCATTTTTTTTCGCATCATGCACCCTTATAACGCTAATTAGTATTTATTGTGTTATTTTCGCTGCTGAAAAAACATTCATAGAATCAACAAATTACCCTCTCCAAAAAAAATGCAGATTCTGCAAAAAATAGAATTATTCTAATTGTACGGCGTGCTCTTTTCAGAAAACGGAGAAATGGATATATTTCTTCGGGTGCTGCTGAAGGTCGATAATAAGGTTTGACGCGTTATTAACCGTTTTATTTATACTGTTATACAGCAATGTATCGTTCAGCAGAAGGCCCAATGAATTGTCCGTTGCGTTCAGTCGGACAGTCGTTCGATTGAGATTTCCAAGTGTAGTATTTAGCATATCCACACTTTCGGACAGGTTCAGTTGCTTCATGTTTTCGCTCAGTTCGACGAAGTTGCCGGTCGTGGTTTTCAGATTGTCCGCAATGGAGGGGACATCTTGCTCCAGCAGTCGGTTCAATTGGCGGGACGATACTTCCAGACTGGCGGTCGTTTGCTCAATATGCGCCAGCGATTGCGTCAGTGCAGGATGGTTTACGAGCGTTTGCAGTCCGTAGAGGATGGAGTCCAGTTTGGGCAACATATCGGCGAGTTGAGGGAGCAGTTGTGACTGGACGGTAGCCATCATGTCTTCCTTCGAACGGCCTTCGACTGTCGAGCCGGGTTCCAGATATTCGTCGACGTATGTGTTCAGATGGATATGCAGTTCTGCACCGCTGAGAAGTGTCTGTTCAAGCATTATGTAGCTACCCCTGTTAATTTTCATTCCCTTGTCGAGATGAATTTCGATATTGATTTTGTTGGTCGCCGAATAGTCGTAGCTGATTTTGCGTACCAGTCCGACCTTGAATCCTTCCACAAAGACAGGACTTGAAACCACAACTCCTTTCACATTCGAACATGTTACATAGTAGTAATTGACCGACTTGAACAGATTGATACCTTTCAAATAATTGAAGCCTATATATAATAATGTAAGGCTTATGATGGTTACAATTCCGATAACCATCTCTTTTGTAAACTTAGCTTTCATATTGATTTTGTTATGTTCATATTATTTTTCGTTTGTTTTTAACCTTTTGCCGTTTCTTGTACGGATGATAAAAGCGTCTTTGAAGTCTTTAGATGCCTTTTTCTGTATTTTCTGTATGGCATTGAAGTCCGTCGATTCGCCGTAAGTGTACTTGTACAGTCCGTTTTCTTCATAATAGTCTGCTTTATATCCTTTTAGTTTTGGCGAACCGGCTGGCAGCTTTTTGTCTGACGACAGTATCTGCACTTTATAGATTATTCGCCCGTTTGAAGCGCTCGCCGGCGGTTCCTTATCTGTCGTGTCGACAGGGGATTGTTTTTGTTCGTTTCTTGTCAGGTTTGCGCTTTCGTTGCGTGTCTTTGGGGCGTTCGAAGTGTCTGAATAGCTTTGTCTGCGGTCAAAATCATTCTTGTATTTGGCAAACGCGGTGTATATGGATTTTGCCAGCTGATTCTGACCGGCTTCCGAGTGCATGTACTTTTCTTCGTCTTTGTTGGAAATAAAACCGAGTTCGATCAGTACGCTCGGCATGCTTGTCGCCTTGAGCACAAGGAATCCGGCCTGCCGTACGCCGCGATTTGTACGTTTGGCGGAGGCAAATGCTTTCTGAATCTCGGAAGCGAATGAGATGCTTTGTTCCAGATACGTGTTTTGCAGATATTCAAAGATGATGTATGATTCCGACGAATTGGGGTCGAATCCTTCGTAGCGCTGTTCGTAATTGTCTTCCATCATGATGACGGAGTTTTCGAGCATGGCGACTTCCAGATTTTCCTGCGTTTTAGCGAGCCCCAGCGTATACGTTTCTGCGCCTTTCACGTTTGAGGCTTTTTTTGCGGAGTTGGCGTGTATAGAAATAAACAGGTCGGCATTGTGCCGGTTGGCGATATTGGCGCGCTCAATAAGTTCGACGAAGCGATCGGTTTTGCGCGTGTAAATGACATTTACATCTTTGTGACTGCCCGAAATCAACTTGCCCAGTTTCAACGCCACAGCAAGGTTGACAGTCTTTTCTTTTGTGGCGGAACCTACGCTTCCGGGGTCCCGTCCTCCGTGTCCGGCGTCGATTACAACCGTAAATGATTGTTGTTTGCCCCTGAGTACAGGAACAGCCCAAGCCAACAAAAATGCGAGCAGTCCGACTGTCGATATATATATCTTCCGCTTCATTAGTGCACTAATCCTTCAAGTACGGTGCAAAGTTAATGATTTTTGCTGAATGGGAACAAAAACAGGGCAAATGCACGAAGATTAAGCAGTCATTTTTTTGAAATACTCCAAGTCGTATGCTGCTTTTAGCCTTCGTTTTTTCAAATTCAGGCACGCGAAATAAATAACATGTAACGGTTAAGGCTTATGCAAACAGGAAGTTCCGCATGGCTCGCGGAGCGGGGTGTGAAAAAAGATTCAAAGACTCAAAAAACACATGTCTCTTCGCCATCAACATACACGCGAATCCTTGTCTGTTCGTATCCGGAGAAATCTCCGCCAAACCACATGTGCGTCAGCGCGCCTTTTCCTTTGTGATGCAACAAAATTGTTTCTTCACCTTTCGTCAGTTTGGTTTCAGCCTTGCCTATCGACCCGAACACTTTTATACTGCGCACGGTGTAAATGTGTGATGTTATTCTACTGGATTGCCACGTCGCTACGCAACCAAAGACGGAATTCGACGATAACGATGATAAACAGTGAGTTTTACTCAATTCGGGAAATTGCTGAAGATAATCCCCTTTTTGGGTGATTGCCGATGATGCTCCCGTCATTTTCCCCTTGTTTATTTGAAAAATATAGGGTCTCGCAATGACGTCGGACGCCATTGCCGACAGCAACGGTATCTCCGTCATTGCGAGGAGCGTAGCGACGTGGCAATCCAGGTTTTTGC
>JAIRLL010000227.1 GCA_031259505.1 Tannerella sp. | reverse complement strand
AAACGGTTTTTGCGTCCGGAATACCGGCCGATTCGTAAAGCGTTTTATAGCCCGGCGAGGAGGAAAAGACAAACGACATCAGCGCTTCATTCTGCTTCTCGACAAACACGCTTTCGGGAACTACCGTATACAGACGGTTTACGCACAGCACGAAAATCCGCTTGAACGAATACGTGAAAAACACGTTCGAAAAGAACGCGTCTTTCAGCGCCTGCACGTAACTCTTCTTTCCATCCAGAGCAATGTCTTCGCAGAAAAAACTGCTCCTTTCGTCCGGATCGACTCCGGCAAAAGAAAGTCCACCCGGCCTCAACCGGATGGACACAACATATTTTCCCGCATTCTCCGCCGTCAACGTCCCGGAAATACGCATGCTCATGATTCTTTTCGCTTATTCCCAGTTACCTGCGTTGTTATTGATTTCCTTTATGGAACCGACACGCAGACCGTCGTATTTGCCCATCTTCTGCATCTCGTCTTTCAAGTTGATCAAAAGCTGTCTGTCCAGATCTCCAAGATAAACGTCGTACTTCACGCCGCACTCGAACACGTGCACGGTATATCCCGAAGAAGAAGGAAGCGTAGCCGTATCCATTTGAAACCGCGCATTCACGGTCTTCACCGGCACAATCGCCATCGAGTCGACGTTGTAGTTCGCCCCGAACAGCGTGTCTTTCGCCAGCACCCAGATCGTATCGCGCCTGATAAGACCGCGCTTGACGGCTTCCTTTTCCGTCATACCCTTTTCCAACTGCTCGTCCGTCAACGTACCTTCCTTAATAAGGAACGGAAGTTTCTTCTCTTTCAGGAATGTGCCAAGTTCTTCGAAATTAGCCGCATGAACGCCATACACATTTTTGTACTCAATCTGTGCTTTCCGAATGTCAATCAGGTTCGCCTGAATGGCAGTTTCGCGAATTTCTCGTTCACTGTCAAACTCTACATTCCCCATAATGCTGCGAAAGCACATATACGTCAGCAAAAGGACTGCTCCAACCAATAGAATTTTTACTACAATTTTCATGTCTTATTTTGTTTTCGATTTATTTCAATGCTGCAAATATATAGAAAGATATTATAAAGCCGTACCTTTATCGCAAAATAAATTTTATTCCGATGGCAAAAGATTTTATTTTTCAGCAAATATTGCAGTTTCTGCCGTACGTTCCGACGGACGAACAGCGCTTGGCAATCGACGGTTTTATTGATTTTCTGATCGCTCGCGAAAGCCGTACAGTCCTGCTTTTCAAAGGGTATGCAGGCACGGGCAAAACGTCGCTACTTGGTGCGGCCGTCAAGGCGCTGACGCGGATGCGGCAAAAAACGGTTTTAATGGCGCCGACCGGGAGAGCTGCAAAAATTTTTTCGGGATATGCGGGGCAAAACGCGTTTACTATCCATAAAACGATTTACCGGCGGAAGACTTTCTCTCACGAGCCGGGAGGTTTTTCTCCGGCGCCGAATCTGCATAAAGATACGATTTTTATTGTCGACGAAGCGTCCATGATATCCAACAGTCCCGGCGAAGCGCACGTTTTCGGCAGCGGCCGCCTGCTCGACGACCTGATTCGCTACGTCTACGAAGGCGAGTGTTGCCGGCTGATTCTGATTGGCGACGCCGCCCAGCTACCCCCCGTCATGCAGTCCGAAAGTCCGGCGCTAAGCGTCGGTCAGTTGAACAGCTATCTGCTGCAAGTCACCGAAATAAATCTGACGCAGGTGGCGCGCCAGAGCGAAGATTCGGGCATCCTGTTCAATGCCACCCTGATCAGGGAATGTCTGCGCAGGCGGCAAATCAGAGATTATCCCAAACTGCAACTGAGCCGTTTTGCGGACGTGACGAAGATCGGCGGCGATGAACTCATCGAAGCCATTTCGTCGGCGTACGCCCGCGACGGCATCGACGACACGATGATTATCTGCCGTTCCAACAAACGCGCCCTCGCATACAGTAACGGCATACGAAACCGCATCCTGTACCGCGAGGATGAAATCTCGGCAGGAGACCGGCTTATGGTGGTCAAGAACAATTACTCCCTGGCGGCGCAGCAGCCGAATATGGACTTCATCGCCAACGGAGAAATCATCGAAGTCATCCGCACACGACGCACGACGGAGATGTACGGCTTCCGCTTTTGCGACGTGCTGGCGAGGTTTCAGGACTACGATCTGGAAATGGAAATACGGATTCTGCTGGATGCACTGCAAAGCGAATCGCCTGCACTGTCGCGGGAATTGAACGACAAACTGTTCTTCGGCGTGTGGGAAGACTGTGCGGACGAGAAGACAAAAGCGGATAAAATACGTAAAATCAAGGTCGACCCTTACTACAACGCCGTGCAGGTCAAATATGCGTATGCCGTCACATGCCACAAGGCGCAGGGCGGACAGTGGAAAAATGTCTTTCTGGACATCGGTTTCGTCACGAACGACATGCTGGGCGAAGATTTCTACCGCTGGCTATATACCGCATTTACAAGAGCTGCCGAACGGATATTCCTCGTCAATCTGCCCGGCGAATTTGAAGACGGGCGTAAATCGGCGAAGTAATAACTGTCTGGAATTGTTACAAATTATGCCTGCGGCGCCGTTTCAAGTAATAAAACGGTGATTGCCGCGTAAGAAAATATATATATATTTGTTGCAACTTATTGAATGAAAGATGGAAGATAAAGAAAAGTTAGACGCATTAATTGTCCAGATCAAAAAACTGCTCACGCTCACGGAGGAAATATATGAAAGAGACATTTATCCGGTCTCTTTTTTCAGTCGTGCCTACGACATTGCGGGTAGAGTGCAGGAGGCGCTCCGCGAGTTGGAAATAGAGCAGATCGCACTTTTCGAAGCGCGGATAAAGGCGCATCAGGCGCAAATCCTTTCGACCGTTCCTCCTCTGGAAAAGAAGCAGGAGGAGGCCGAACAGCCTGTCGAACATGCAGGTACGCAGGTTTCCGGGACTGTTTTGCCTTCCTTCCCTCCTCCTCCGCCGCCGGTTCCCGAGCCGGCGTCCGTAGCCGCAGCGCCGGCAGTCGAAAAGGCGGTTCCGGATGCGCACGGACAGGAAGAAACGCCGCGCACGCCTCCGCCGCCACCGACAGTCGCCGCGCCGCCCGGTGCAGGAACAAAAGGCGACGCAAGCAGACAAAACCCGGCGGCGAACATGAAAAAATGGCTGACGCTGAACGACCGCTTCCGCTTCGGCCGCGAACTGTTCGGCGGCGACATGTCGCTGATGGACCGGACTGTTGCCGAACTGAACAGAATAAACTCGTACGAAAAAGGCGCTGCGTATCTGAAATCCTCTTTCGGATGGGATTTCGAAGACGAAGCCGTGACCGGGTTTCTGGCCATAATGGAAAAATGTTTCAGCAAATAAACCGCGCAATGGCAAAGCTGACAGTCGTACCTACGCCGATTGGAAACCTCGAAGACATCACGCTCCGGGCTATCCGCACGCTGAAGGAGGCCGATCTGATTCTGGCCGAAGATACGCGGACAAGCAGCATCCTGCTGAAACATTACGACATCAGGAAGCCGTTGCAGTCGCATCACAAGTTCAACGAGCACCGCCAGGTCGAGCAGATTGCGGAACGCATCAGGAGTGGCGAGCGGATTGTGCTCGTGTCTGATGCGGGGACGCCGGCCATTTCCGATCCGGGTTATCTGCTCGTGCGCGAGTGTATCCGCCGGGAGGTCGAGGTGGAATGTCTACCCGGCGCGACGGCTTTTGTGCCCGCGCTGGTCGTTTCGGGACTGCCGGCCGAAAGGTTCTGTTTCGAAGGATTCCTGCCGCAGAAAAAGGGACGCAGGACGCGCCTGCAGGCGCTGTCGGTCGAAGAGCGGAGCATCGTTTTCTACGAATCGCCTTTCCGTCTGCTGAAAACGCTGACGCAACTGGCCGAAGCTTTCGGCGGAGAACGGCGAGTCTCCGTGTCGAGAGAACTGTCCAAGCATTTCGAACAGACCTGCCGCGGAACGCTGAGCGATGTCGTCGCACATTTCTCGGCCGTCGAACCCAGAGGCGAATTTGTGATTGTCGTGGACGGCGCAAACAGAAAAAACTCGCATTAAACATATATGTAGTATATAACCATCAAAAAGAACGGATTTATGAAAAAGATTGTACTTTTATGTCTTTGCATGACATTGTGCGCCTCGTGCGTGGAGAAATCCAGATACGAGGAATTGAAGCAGGAAAACGAACTGCTGAAAATCGAAAAGGAAAAGTCCTCGCAGGAACTGAACGACATGCTTTCGACGCTGAACGAAGTGGAAGAAAGCCTCCAAAGCATGAACGAATCGGAAGAGTATCTGAACATCCGGCAGTCGGGCGAAATCACTCCCACGGTGAGAGAGCAAATCAGGAACAACGTCCTCCTGATTGCCAAAACGCTGAAGAGCAACAGGGAGCAGCTTGCCAGACTGCAGGAAAAGATGAAAGAAAGCGACATCCGGTCAGACGGGTTGCAGAAGACCGTCAACCGCCTGAACGCCGAAATCAACCGGAAAGCAGGCACGATTGCCGCGCTGCAGGACGAACTGATGAAAAAAGACATCCGTATCCGCGAACTGGATGAAACCGTTGCGACGCTGGCCGACAATCTTCAGGAGCTCTCGCAAACGACCGCTTCGCAATCGGAACAGTTGCGCGCGCAGGAGAAGGAGCTCTATCGCGCATACTACTGCTACGGCACCCGCCGGGAGTTGAAAGAGCAGAATATCCTGACGGGCGGCGGGCTTTTTTCGAAACCCAAAGCCCTGCAGTCGACGTTCAACAAAGACTATTTCATCGCCATCGACATACGCGATGTGACCGAAATTCCTCTGTTCGACGGCAAAGCCTCCATCAGGACAAATCATCCCGAAGGCTCGTACAAGTTTGTCAGAGACGAAGGCGGCAACCTTACGCTGCACATTCTGGACATCACGCAGTTCTGGAACTTTAGCGAATATCTGGTGATCGAAGTCGGATGAGTTGAATGACTGAATGGGGGCAGAGTGGCGGCGGAGCAATCCGGGCAAAGAGGCTGTTCGCCGTCCGGCAAAGAGGCTGTTCGCCGTCCGGCAAAGAGGCTGTTCGTCGTCCGGCAAAGAGGCTGTTCGTCGTCCGGCAAAGAGGCTGTTCGCCGTCCGGCAAAGAGGCTGTTCGTACTGCTGCGTCTAACCTCGACGCCGAGGCGCGTCTTGCCTCGACGCCGCCCGGCGTCTAACCTCACAGCCGCCCGTCTGTTGATCGGGCAGCCGTCCGCCTGTTGATCGTGTAGCCGTCCGTCTACTGATCGTGTAGCCGCCCGTCTACTGATAGTGTAGGCGTCCGTCTACTGATCGTGTAGCCGCCCGCCTACTGATAGTGTAGC
>JAIRLL010000367.1 GCA_031259505.1 Tannerella sp. | reverse complement strand
CCAAGTACAGGTTCTTGCTTGCAGCATCCAGTTCGATGTTGTCAATATTGTCGAACAAAATATAAGCCCTGCGAATTGGCGCATAATCAAAGAAAAGGGATACTGAATTCGACGTAGGCGTCTGGGTGCCGTTAATCAATTCTGCGAATACCTCATTGCCTGATTTGGTTGCTTCCATACTGATAAGATCGCTTCGAAGGTCAAAAGGCGCACCGCTACCTACAGAGCCGTAACTTGCAGTCAACTTATCTGTAAAATACGTGTAAAAACCGTCGGTGTATAATTTATAGTCGTTATCCGATTTGAAATAGGAATCAACCGACAGGTTGTTCTGAGGTATTTTGGTTAGAAAATCCTCGCATGAAGTCAGGATCATTGATGTAATGACCGACAGTACAATATAAAATTTATATGCTTTCATATTTTCATATTTTTATTGATTATTAAAATGTGATGGATACTCCGCCGCTTAAAACTCTTGCCGGACCGTAATAACATGTCCCTGCATTACTGTCTTCAACCGTATCAAAGTTAGATTCCGGATCTATTAATTCGGTATAACCGGGAGCATAGTAGAACAGGTTCTCACCGGTAAAGAAGACTCTCAGCCTGGATACAAAGAATTTCTTCGTCAGCCGACTCGGAATGGTATAGCCTATTTGAATGTTTTTTAATCGGAGGTATCCAAAATTTCGTAAGTGGTATTCGCTTGGCGCCCCAAACAACGTGCAGAAATCGCCATTCAACCAGTTATTTACCGTTAATCGAGGCTGATCTGCCCATTTATCCGGATGGTCATAACTCCAGCGATTTTCGTAGTTTCGCCTGAACAGATTTGTTTGGACACGGTTGCCGGTGATGTAGTGTCCGTCCAAATTACGGAACGTCCAGCGTTCGCCTACTCCGCTGAATATAACGGATAAATCAAATCCCTTATATTCCCCGCCGAAATTAAACCCGTAAAAATAATGGGCTGTGGTTGTTTTTTTCGACAAATACTCATCATCGCTGTTCAGTTCACCGTCGCCGTTGCGGTCAATAAATTTGATGTCGCCCGGCTTTGTCTGTGCGGAAGGCTTAATATAGGCATCTATTTCGGCCTGATCAACAAACAGACCGTCGGTCTGATAAAGATATAAGCCATTACGTGCCCTGCCTTCCGCATCGTATGTAGCGTAATAATTCTGAGAACTTCTTCCGCCGTAGACGATGGAACCTATATCAAAGCGTGAATCCACAGAGCCAAGTCCGCCCAGACTGACTACTTTATCGCGAAAATCGGATATGTTGCCGCCAACATAGTACGTCACATCCCCGATTTTGTCCATCCATTTGAGTTCCAGTTCCCAGCCGCGATTATCTATCGTGTAGGTGTTCTGTACGGGGGCGGAAGCTCCAAAGGTAGAGGGCGTTACCGGAGTGCCGATAATATCTTTGGTGCGGTCGTAAAACCAGTCAAAACTGCCTGTCAGTCGGTTACTTAAAAATCCGAAATCAATTGCGACATTGGTGGTTGTTTTCCGTTCCCACGACAGGTTAAGGTCGGCAGGCGTACCCACCGATGTTGTCGTAACGGTGCCGTTACCGAACGCCACGCTCCCTTGAGATGCGCTTACCGTCGTAGCAAACGGATAGAGCGACGTTCCCTGGTTACCCAGCTGTCCCCACGAGGCGCGCAGTTTCAGGTTGCTTAGCCAGTCGACCTCTCTGAGAAAACTTTCTTCCCTGATACGCCATCCGGCAGAAACCGAAGGAAACAACCCCCAACGCTGTCTCGGTGAAAACCGCGAAGAACCGTCGTAACGGACTACGGCGCCCAGCAGATAGCGGTCTTTGAAAGCGTAGTCTGCACGACCGATCAGCGAAGCCATCGCCCATTCTTCAGCCGACGAATTTCCGGTAAAGTCGGTACCGGAACCTACCGACGCTGCCAGTTCGCGCAGTTCGTTATTAATAAAACGGCTGCGGCTGGCCGAGATGCCGTCGTAGCGATTCTGTTCCGTCTGGAATCCGGCAAATACAGTCAATGTATGGTCGCCGAACTTGGCGGCATAATCCAGCGAAAACAAATGGCTAAGGTATTGGGTGGTTCCCCAGCTTTCCGACGCGGTAACATACGTGCGGGTAGTACCGAGAATATTGCCTGCAGTATCATACCGCGGATACACGGGATAAAAATCGTTACTGCTGTTAAACAGGTTGCTGGACGAAACGGTATATTTCAGAAACAGGTCTTTTAATACCTCTAATTTCATGGCAGCGGAAAGACGGTAACGATTCCAGTTGTTAAGCTGATTTCCGCCTTCTGCAAACGTTTGAACAGGATTTCCCCAGACGCCCGAATACCAGTATCCTTCGGGAGTTGCAACCGGAAGCGAAGGCTGGTTCAGCATGGCCCGCATTTGTGCTGAGTTGGCATGAGGCCGTTCCGTATTTTCTTTCATGTAAAACGTATTCACGTCTATTTCAAATCGCTCGAAAGGGTTCCAGTTTACGTTGCCGAGAAATGTATATTTGCCATAACTGTCAAGCGGAAGCACGCCCTCCTGTGACAGGTAACCGGCTGAAAAATAGGCTTTAATTACGTCCGTTCCACCGCGTACACTGATATTGTGCTGGTGCTGTAACGGCGTTTCGAGGAAATCGGCCCATTGTGTCCGTGCCGGTTTCGCAGGGTCTGAACCGTCATATTGAGCAATGACGTCGTCCGGATAAGTGATCGCAGATCCGTCGTTCGTTTGCGCTTCATTGAAGGCCCGCATCCATGTCTGTGTATCCAGCAATTCATTTTTCCAGTCCATTAATGTCGGATGCTGGACGCCAAATGTACCTTCATAGGTTACGGTTGCTTTGCCGGATGCTCCCTTTTTTGTATTGATGAGGACTACTCCACCTGTTGCCCGCGACCCGTAAATGGCCGCTGCAACTGCGTCTTTCAATACTGAAATATGTTCCACATCATTGGGATTGACGTCGTCTATGCTTCCCGGTATACCATCAATCAGGACTAAAGCGCTGTTCGATGAAAACGTACCCATGGAAGCTCCGCGAATATCCACCGAAGCGCTGTAGCCCGGCCTGCTAACTTTTTGACGGACATTGACGCCCGACATGATCCCCTGCAAAGCCGCAGCCATCTTCGGTATCGACCGTCCTTCAAGTAACTCGGTATTCACGCTTGTGACAGCGCTCGTAAGGCTTTCCTTTCGTTGCGTACCGTAACCGATTACAACGACTTCCTCCAGCGCCTTGGCGTCCTCTATCAATCTGATTACAAGGGGTTTGCCCCCCCCCGGATAATACGCTGACTTCCTGCGTAATATATCCGATAAAGGAGGCTTGCAGCACGGCGCCTTCCGCTACCGTCAGCGAAAAATTCCCCTCCACATCGGTTACGGTTCCATTGGCTGTCCCTTTTTCCATGATGTTGGCGCCGATGACCGGCTCGTTGCCGGCATCCACCACCGTACCTGTAACCGTCTTCTTTCCATCCTGCCCAAAGAATACAAACGACTTGCTTTTGGCAAGAATGATTTGTCTGTCGATAATCTGATAACCGATGTCCGTGTCGTGCAACAACTGATGCAGGATATCGGTTATCTTCCCGTTACTCACGTGGATACTGATCTTGCGACCGGTATCTACGGACTTGTCCGTAAACAAAAATGAATAGGACATCTCTTTTTCTATCGTATTGATGGCTTCTTCTACCGTCACATTGTCAAGGAGCAGTGATACCGGCATGTTCTGCGAGTGCGTCACTCCTGCGTACAGTTGAAGTACAGCTACATACGAAAACATAATCATAAGTTTCATGATACGGATACATTTTTTTTGTGTATCGACCAATGCCATACACGGTTTGATTTTAATTTTTTTCATACTTTTGTAATGAATTTGATTTATAAAATAATTGGATTCTTTCGTCCGGTTACGCCCGGACAACTTGCGGCAGGGATGAGTTGGCTGACTTGTCCCTGCCTTTTTTTAGATTTACAGACTGTTTTTCCCCATAGGCATTTTGTTTTTAATTGTTTGACATGTTATTTGATAAATATTTGGAGCACATGAAAAAGGCAGCACAGGAGCAGTGGATGTACAATATTTCTCTGGACGACAGGACTGCGTTCAGGGAGATGTTTGAATATTATTATGCGGCATTGTGTGTGCATGCGCGGCGTTTCGTTGGGGATACCGGAGTATGCGAGGATATTGTGCAGGACGTGTTTTGCGCCGTCTGGATGAACCGTCACCGGATCGATTACCGTATTCCCGCGAAAAACTACCTGACGGCGGCAGTCAGGAATCACTGCCTCAATTACCTGAGAGACCGGCGCCCTGCTTCGTTCGAAGACCTCTCCCTGTCGGAAAACGTGCCCTGTGGCGAAGATGCCGACTCCGTATGGATGCTGGACGAACTGGAACGGTTACTGGCCGACGCCCTGGACAAACTGCCGCCTGAATACCGGATGGCTTTCGAAATGTCGCGCATGGAAGAGCAGCCGGTCAGTGAAATTGCACGGGTCATGAACGTATCCGTACGTACCGTCGAACGCTACAGAAACAAAGCCCTCGAAATCCTGAAAAGTGAACTGAAAGACTATTTTCCCATAGTCGTTCTTCTTCTCGGATGGAAATGGCAGCGCCTGAAAATCATTTTCTCGCCTGACTTCCACGCATTTCACCTGCCGCACCTTTGATTATAGCCTCCAGAAATAAAACCATTCATTACCAACTAACCACTTCCGTCACACTGTCGGCCTTGAAGAAATTATTGATTTTCCGGACGGTCGAGCAGGGCGTATATGCATCGTGATAATGCACGATCAACTGATTGCCGGCTGCCGCCTCGTTCAGCATACGCAGTTTTTCGTGGTACGACGTCAGCGGATGCGTGTCGTAGGCCGAGATCCATAACGGTGAAACGTTCGCCGCGAGAGGAATCACGTCGCCTGCAAAAACTACCGTCCTTTCGAGTGTCTTGACGCAGGGTGCAATCTGCCCGCACGTATGTCCGTCGTAGAGCTTCAGCCGGACGGTTTCGCACAGGTCGCAGTCGGAATCGATCAGATGCAGTCTGCCCGACTTCCCGACTGCGTCGATATTTTCAGTAAAATAGGAATCGACCTCCAGCGGGGTTGGCGACAGGCTGTTTTCCCACTGCGCACGGCTCACCCAGCATGTGGCTTCGGGAAAGGCCGGCACGACATGTCCACATTCGTAACGGGTCGTGGCGCCGCAGTGGTCGAAATGCAGATGCGTATGTACGACGTCGGTCACCTGTTCGGGGGCGATGCCGCGCGCTTTGAGCGCTTTGCAGATGTCCGTCAAATCGAAGAACCGGTACGACGTGTTTTTCAGCCGTTCCAGTTGCTTGTCGCCGACGCCGCTGTCAATCAGAATGATTCGTCCGCAGCCGGTAATGACCAGTCCGGCGCGCATGGCAAGCAGGCAACTGTTCTGTTCGTCGCACGGATAGCGCCTGCTCCACGCCTGTCGCGGCGTCGCTCCGAACATGGAGCCGCCGTCGGCATGGAAATATCCCGTATTGATCAACTCTACCGATGTGCCCGCCGTTACTGTGTCTTCTTTGTACATATCTGTCGGTTTTAATGTGATATAAAGATACAGTTATATAAAGCAAACACGGAGATTGTGTTTTTTTAAACAGTTCGCGACATTTCTTCCATGCTTGCCTGTATTATACGGTATCAGATTATCTTTTCCAGCCTGTCGATGTTTGCGGACAGCGCTTCGTCCGACAGTTCGTCGTTGATCAGTTCCTGTGCGAAATACTGGTCGTAGGCAGCCATGTCAATCAGTCCGTGTCCGGAGAGGTTGAAGAGGATGACTTTGGGTTTGCCTTCAAGTTTAGCCTGTTGTGCTTCGCGTATGGCGGCGGCGATGGCGTGCGCCGATTCGGGCGCGGGGATGATACCTTCGGTGCGTGCGAAGAGTGTGGCGGCGTCGAAGGTGTCGAGTTGTCTGACGTCGACGGCATCCACGAGTCCGTCGCGCCGCAGTTGGCTCACAATCGTGCCGGCGCCGTGATAGCGCAGTCCGCCGGCGTGGATATGCGCGGGGGCGAACGTGTGTCCGAGGGTAAACATCGGCAGCAGCGGGGTGTATCCGGCTTCGTCGCCGAAATCGTACTGGAAGGCGCCGCGCGTCAGTTTCGGGCACGA
>JAIRLL010000203.1 GCA_031259505.1 Tannerella sp. | reverse complement strand
CTCGCGCCGAGCACCGGCGTACCCATGCAAAGCGCCTCGATTATGCTGTACGGATTGTTTTCGTACCAGATGGACGGCATCACCAGAAAGCGCGCCCGCTGCACGAGCGGCAGCAACTGCCCGGAGGGCAACTGTCCAGTGAATTCAATGTGCGACTGAGGATATTGCTTTTGCAGCGAAGCGCGCAGGGGGCCGTCGCCAATGATCTTCAACGGCCAGGGCAGCAGCTTTGCGGCTTCCAGCAGGGTGGACACGCCCTTCTCTTCCGACAGACGCCCCGCATAGCAGTAATAATCCGCCTTCCCGGCCGGCGGAGGCGTCTGCCTGTACATGAAATTGTGCAGCACCTCGATTTGCTGCGCACGATAACCGCCCGCCTCCATCTTCGATTTCAGGAAAAAGCTGGGACTGATAAACGTGTCTGTCACCCGCTCCAGCTTCCGTCGATTCCAGTAAAGCGCCTCCATCCAGGCGAGCAGACTTGCCGCACGGCTGTTTTTCATGCAGCGGCGGACGAAGACGTTCGACTTGCCGGAAAGACACAGTTCGCAGGGCGCCCCGTTTCGCAGGCAGGAATACGCGGGGCATATCAGTTTGTAGTCGTGCAGCGTCCAGACGACCCGTATGCCTCGCCGGCAGGCAACCTGCGCCACGGCCGGCGAGAGGTAGGAATGGATGTTGTGAAGATGTACGACGTCGGGGCGGAAATCATCCAGCAGTCGCCCGAATCCCGCAATCACGTCTGCCGGACGAAACAGTCGCATGGCAGCCTTGACCCTGCCTGACCACTGCGGCGCCGAAAAAGATATTTCTTCAGCGAAATAGCTCGCCCACGGCGAAGAGATATTGCCGGGATACTGCATACTGAAAACGGCGACCTGATGGCCGTGTGCTTTCAATAGTTCTTCCGTTGTCAGGACAGCCGTACAGTCGCCCCCACGGGGATAATAAAACTTGTTTACCAGCAATATTCGCTTCATAATCTGTCTTTAGTTTAACAATATGCGTTTTACTGTTAAACGGTAAACGGAAAGGAATATTATTTGCCGGCGCTGCCGTCTGCCCGGGTTCGCGAAATAAAAAGTCTGTCCATAGCCTGTTCTGCCTGAAGGGCAGGGCTGGACAAAGTACACGCGTGTACTGAAAAAAACACGTCTGCAAGGCCGCAAATACCGCTGGCCGGCAGAACCGGAATTTCTACTGAAATGTTCATAATGCTTATAATTAATTTGGTAATACTGTTGAATGTGAAATATGCAATCGAAAATCGCAGAAAAACTTGTTTGAGATTTTTTCAAACTCGTACGAGATCTTTTCAAACTCGAAGGAGATTTTTTTCAAACTCATAGGAGATTTTTTCAGACTCGTGCGAGATTTTTTCTATCTCATTCATGTTTTTCCGGCCTTTTCCGGCAGTCTGGCCGAAAAAAGACAGCGTCCGGCGAAAAAGACCGGCGGCGGCTTTCGCCCGGACGTGCTTCCGGCTGTAGTGCGGAACGGCGGCGACGGACAGCGACGCGCCGCCGTCCGGTATCCGGAGGAACGGCGGCGATGACGGTTTCTGCCTGATGAGATGTACATATCCGGTTACGCAGCGTTCCGCAGAGGAAGCCCGGAGAGACGCAGCGGAAAAGGATGAAACTTCGGAATCCTTAATCGAGCATCAGATTCATGTATCCTGCGCGGCGGTCGTAGCCGAGGAGGATTTGCGTACATGCGGCGATGCCGGCGCGCAGCGGATTGCCGGTTGCAGGCAGAGGATTGCGGCGGAGGCAGATGTCGTACATGCGTCCGGCGTCGAGCACGCGCGCCATGCCATAAGGCACGGATGAGGATGCGACAGGCTGTATGCGGACGCGGGCTGCATGTGCGTGATAATGTTTCATGACGGACTGTATCAGCGCGTCTCTCGACGGGAAGCCGTCATCACATGCGATTTCCTTGAAAAAGACTGTTCCGCCGTCTTCGGGGACGGCAAAGGCGATGCCGGCCGGCTGCCCGTCGACGTGCGCCACCCAGCAGTCGCCGCCGTCCGTGAGGCAGTCCAGCCTTGCGAGTTCAAGGTCGCGTGCGCGGTGAAGCACGGTGCATGAACCGCGTGCGGACTGCACGAGGTCGTAAAGGCGATAGATGGCATCTTCTTCCGTAACAGGTCCCGAAGGAACAGTACGGCAAATCACGGCGGAAGATGCCTGCGTGCGCAGACGGTGCATCTCGACGGAAAGATCGAATGCCGTCGCATAGCCGAAACGGCCGTAATAGCCAAAAAGCCATTCGCCGTTCGGGATAAGCGTGGCAAGCGCAAACCGTCGCTCGAGCATGACGCGCTGCGCCTCGTGCATCAACTGCGTCATGTGGCCTTTCCCGCGTTCGGCCGGCAGGGTGCAGACGCCACAGACATACGCCACGGGGATGCGCTCGCCGAAATACGCCATCTCGCGGGGGATGATTTGCAGCGCCGAAACGATCTTCCCCCGTTTCTCGATGACCAGCGTCTGTTCGCTTTTGTATATGCGGTCGAACCAGAGTTTGACGAATGCGTCGGAATCGCCGAAGGAGATTTTCCACAAATCCATTATCTGCTGTTTCATACACTGTCGAACTGTGTTTTTCTGACAGCCGTGTTCTTTTCCAGCAGGATGGCCGGATGGTATGACTGTTTTGCCCGGCGCAGTCCGGGAATGCCCAGGTCTTCTTCGCGATTGACGAAGATGAACTGTTCGGGAATATGCGATGCAAACTCCTGATTGATGAGGCTGAAAACACCGTCGTAGCGTATGTTGGCCTTTTCGACGTGGACGCCGAAAGTGCAGTGGTTGATCGGCGAGCCGTATGTAAAGGCTACGATTTCGCCGTCAACGGCAATTGCTCCGCCCGTCAGTCCCAACTCGTCGAAATGATTCAGGGCAAAGCGCATCGAACGGCTTTCGAGCCGCAGGCCGTCGACGTCGTCTTTCGCGCTGTTTGCCTGAAACCATTTGCTCTCCAGATTCATGCACAGGGGGATGACGTCGGACGTGATGGGGATGTATTCGTACCGGTATTGCTTTTTGAACCTGTTCACGTGATTGCGTTTGGACTGATATTTTTTGCCCGACAGCGCGGCAAGATCGGTACGCAGATAGACGTAATCGAAATAATCCGGGTCGAAAGTATACGCAAATTCGCCCGGAAGACAGTTTTCGAGTTCGCGTTTTGCATCCGGCGTGACGCCGAAAATCCACAGCGGATAGCCCCCGGCGCGAGCATCGTCTTCGAGCAGTCCGACGACGTGTCTCAGGTCGCCGCTGCCGACGGGATACATGTAGCCTCTGCGTTTTTCGCCGGCAAAGAAACGAATCAGCAGAAAACCGTCGGAAACGGCAAATTCGCTTTTGTAGACAAAGCGCCAACTGCACATATTCGCAAACGAGAAATCGCAGTTCATGCAGTTGCCAGGATATATGCAGGAAGTAATAATATTCCTGTCTTCAATATCAATGGGTTTAAATGATAACATATTTGCTGTCTGTTTTCAGATATGCACGAAACTGAATTACTCGAGAGGCACGTCAGTCCATGCGCCGCCGGCCAGTTCGCGCGTCGTGCGGAATCCGGCGTCTTTCAGCAGGGCGAGCGCTTCCGTCCGTCCGTCGTTCACCAGCGCGGTGAAATGGCAGTCGGAATTGAC
>JAIRLL010000154.1 GCA_031259505.1 Tannerella sp. | reverse complement strand
AAAATCTACTGCTATTGAAAATTTGCAGCGAACATTCTGTCCTTTCAGCGTCGCCGGTCTGTATTTTGCGTTTTTTATTAAACGGAGCGCTTCATCATCCAACTGTTTTAAATTTGATGACCGCCGTATTACTGCGTTTGTAATCGAGCCGTCTTTTTCTACAGTTCCTTGAATAAATACAACTTTTTTGTTACTGCTATCCCAGTCTTTAAACCTGTTGTTTTGTCTGAAATAACTGATTGCATCGGGTAGCTCTGCATAAGTGTCAGTGTTACCATTATAAATGATTGTATCTCTATCAGCCAGTTGTCCGTATTCCTCCAAATGTTGATTTGGCGTACAAGGCTCATAAGCGTGTACAAACAGTACTGTCATGCTAACGGCAACCATTATAGCGAATACTTCTTTTTTGTTTGTTACAGTCATCATATTTGAATAATTAAAAATAAATAAGAGGGTGTGTCAAAAGTGAAAAAATCAAGAATATATACGGCTTCCATCATCATCTCCGAAAAATCTCCGGGATTGAATGATGTTTCAACTCCATCTGTTACCGGATCCTGTTCCGGTATTCCTTCAAAGAAATCCAGCACGGCCGGGTCGGTTTGACCTGTCTTTTTCATGACATTATTTATATGTATATAAGATGTTCTTCAATCCATATCCCGCGCAGCCGTTTTCCAGTCCCTCTTACGTCGAACTCAGGTTCATAAAACACGATACTGCTTTTTCGCGAACTGCTTCGGGCAGGAAAAAGCGGATGTCGCGTCCCTGCCTGATGGCGTCGCGGATGAAAGACGACGAAATTTCCAGCATCGGCGCGTCTACCCGGCGGACATTAGTCGGAGCCGGAGGCGCAGGACGGTCGTAGCCCGGACGGGGATATATCAGCACGGGAAATTCTTCTATCAGCAGGGCGGCATCTTTCCACTGCTCCATGTTTTCCCAGTTGTCGGCGCCGACAATCAGTAGGAAAAGACATTCGGGATACGTCTGTTTCAGTGCGCGAAGCGTCCGGATCGTATACGAGGGCTGCGGCAGGTTCAGTTCGAAATCGCTCGCCCTGAACCGCGGATAGCCTGCCACGGCGGCCTCTACCATCTCGCAGCGCGCCTGAAAGTCGAGCATACGGCGGCCTTCCTTTAACGGATTCTGCGGCGTGACGAGAAACCATACCTCGGACAGGTTTCCGTACTCGCACAGCCAGTTTGCCAGCGCCAGATGACCGATATGCACCGGATTGAACGAACCGGAGAAGATGCCGACATGCTTCATGGTTCAAGAAATTGACTGACGGCGCAAAACGCTTCGGCCTGCGCCTTTTCCAGATGGTTGTTGATGATGACGACGTCGAACCGCGGGGCGAAACCGAGTTCGTATGCCGCCTTCGCCAGCCGCCTTTCGATGACTTCGGGTGCGTCCGTCCGTCTCGACTCTAACCGCCGGCGCAGTTCTTCGATGGACGGAGGCTGTATGAAGACAGATAAAGCCCTGTCGCCGAATTGCTTCTTGAGATTGCAGGCGCCGACGACGTCGATGTCGAACACGGCGTGCCTGCCCATACCGGCTATTCTTTGTATTTCGGATTTCAGCGTGCCGTAGAACACGTCTTTGTATACTTCTTCGTATTCGAGAAATTCTCCGCCGGCAATTTTTTTTCTGAATACTTCGGGCGACAGGAAATAATAATCCACGCCGTCTTCTTCCTGTCCTCTCGGCGGACGGCTGGTGGCCGAAACGGAAAAGACAAGCGGCAGGCGACGCTTTAACAGATAGTTGATAATCGTGGATTTGCCCGAACCCGAAGGCGCCGAGAATATGATCAGTTTGCCGTCCATAGCGTCACAGCACGTTCAGTATCTGCTCCCTGATCTGTTCCAGTTCGTCCTTCATCTGTACGACGATTTTCTGCATCCCGGCATGGTTGCTTTTAGAGCCGAGCGTGTTGATTTCGCGCCCGATTTCCTGTACGATAAATCCCAGTTTTTTGCCCTGTCCGCGTCCCGTGTGCAGCGTGTCGATAAAATATTTCAGATGATTGTCGAGGCGTTTTTTTTCTTCGTTCACGTCCAGCTTTTCCATATAATAAATCAACTCCTGCTCGAAACGGTTCCTGTCGTAATCCATGTCGGCAAATTTGTTCAGACTTTCGGCGATGCGGATTTTGATTTTCTCGATTCTCTCTTCTTCGTAAACGTCTATCTGTGCAAGCAGCACGGCGATGCTGGCTATTTTCTCTTCAAAAAGTTTTTGCAGCATTGCCCCCTCCTGCATTCTGAAATCCGTCAGTAGCCGGAGCGCTTCGATAAAAGCCCCGTGTACGGCGTTCCACTCGGCTTCGTCCGGCAGGGTCGCATCGCTTTTCACCGCGTCGGGCATGCGCATCAGCACCGCAAACCAGTCGGCAGGCTCGGCCACGTGCAGGCGGACAGATGCCTCCCTGATTTGCTCGACGTAGCTTTCCAGCGCCGGCAGATTGATTTGCGTCGACGTATCCCTGCCGATATGTTCGACACTGACGGTAATATCTATCTTTCCGCGTTCGAGGCGCTGCATCACCTCGTTGCGCATCTGCATCTCCTTTTCGCGGTAAACGGGCGAAATGCGCACATTCAAGTCCAGTTGCCTGCTGTTTAGCGATTTGACTTCTATTGTCACCTTCCTGTCGGAAAGTTCGGCTACTGCTTTTCCGAACCCTGTCATTGATTGAATCATAACGGATAAAAATTTTGCACAAAGGTAAGCTATTCGGATGAATTCTCATGAATTCAGATGATTCAAAAATTCAAAAATGTCCGCTCAATCAAAAACAGACAGAATTCGGACAGAATCCCGCCCGAACGGAGGAAACACACTTTCCGGTACGCAAAACGTATTTTCGGTACACAAAAAACGTATTTTCGGAAACCCCGAAAAACTTTTTTGCATTTCCCGAAAAACTTTTGGGAAGTACATACCGACTCGCGCCCGTCCAAACAGTACCGTGCGACAGCCTGAAACGAAGTTCGGCGTAGCCAGTTGTACCCGGTTATTGAAAATAATTTTCAATTCTGGCTTGTCAGGCAAAATTCTGCAAAAAAAAGGAAGAGGCTGTACAAAAAAAAAGTATTATCTTTGCCATGTATAAAAATTAAAAAGAATCGTATATGTATCGTTTAGGAAAATATAAGGAAACAGACAAAATGAGCGACCTGATATGCGAGAATTATCAGATGTTGCTGGTGATGAGCCGGTTCGGGATAGCGTTGGGTTTTGGAGAACAGTCTATCGGAGAGGTTTGCAAAAACAATCATGTGGATGTGCCGACGTTTCTTACAGTAGTAAACATGCTCACGGACGACGAGCGGGGAGAAATTGCCGATTCGTCCATTTCGATAGCTTCGCTCATGTCTTATTTGAAGAATGCACATGCCTACTTTCTGGATTTTCGCCTGCCGGCCATCAGAAGCAAACTGTTCGAAGCCATCGTAAGCGGCTCCAGCGACGTGATAGTCGCCATCATCCGCTATTATGACGAGTATGCCTCCGAAGTACGCAAACACATGCAGTATGAAGAAAATACGGTTTTCCCGTACGTGGAGGCATTGATGAACGGCAAGAAGGATACACAGGGTTATCGCATAGAGATTTTCAGCAGGCAACACGAACAGATCGATGCCAAACTGTCCGAACTGAAAGATATCATTATCAAATACTATCCGGCAAACAGCACCAACGAACTCAACAGCGTATTGTTCGACATTTTCACCTGTTCGCATGATCTGGCTGCGCACAACGACGTGGAAAACTACCTGTTTATTCCTGCCATAAAGACGCTTGAAAAAAACAGCGGCCTATGAATCAGCGAATCAGCATTGCAATCGCAGACACGTCCGTGATTATCCGCAGCGGTATCATCTCGGTGCTGAAACGGCTGTCGGCGCTCAATACCGATATTGTTGAGATTACGGATATGAACCAGTTGGGGATGCAACTCTTCAGGTTCAAACCGGACGTGCTGATCGTCAATCCGCTCTCGCTCGGGATGTTTTCGTTGCAGCAACTCAAAACCGATTCGGGATGCAAAAACATGAAATTCATCGCCCTGCAAACCTCGCTGACCGACAATGCAGCCCTGAACGCCTACGACGAGACCATCTCGCTCTACGATTCGGTAGAGCAAATCAAGGATAAATTCACCCGCTTCCATACGTCCGACGACGATCCGTCGGACGGCAGGCAGGAACTCAGCAGCAGGGAAAAGGAAATCATCGTCTGCGTAGTCAAGGGAATGACCAACCGCCAGATGGCGGAACATCTTTGCCTCTCGACGCACACCGTGATTACGCATCGACGCAACATTGCCAACAAACTGCAAATCCACAGTCCGGCGGGACTGACTATCTACGCGATTGTAAACAAGCTGGTTGAACTCGACGACGTGAAGGATACCATCCAGCCGGAAGATTAGAACAGCATAAAACAAACAAGTATGGCTGCTACAGGACATTGCAGTTTTAACGACTTATCTGCCGGGCTTTGAACCGGCAAATACGGCGTCGGTGATTTTTTTTCGCGGATTCGGACGGATGTGACGAAAATATTGTATTTTTGCAACCGTAACATGTTTCATCTAAAAAATATAAAAATGAAAAGATTAGTTGGTTTATTGTGTGTGTTTTTGTTTGGCTTCGGCCTGACGGGGACGTTGGCGTCGAATCCGGCTGACAATGAGGCGGAACAGCCCTCGAAGGAGATGCAGGAAGTATGTGATTTTTTGAAAAAGTGCGGAGTGTATTTCCTCGCTACGGCCGACGGCGATCAGCCGAGAGTTCGCCCTTTCGGCACGGCGGCTATCTTCGAGAACAAACTCTACATCCAGACCGGAAAGAAAAAAAGAGTCTCTAAACAAATGAAGGCCAATCCGAAAGTTGAAATCTGCGCGCTGGATTTGGAGGCAGGCCAGTGGCTTCGCATCGAAGCGACCGTTGTGGAAGACGACAGGCGGGAAGCCAAACAGTATCTGCTCGACCAGTATCCCGGTTTAAAGTCGACGTATTCAGCCGACGACGACAACACGCATGTGCTGTATCTCAAGAACGTCACGGCCACATTTTCGTCCTTTGCGGGAGAAGACAGGGCGGTCAGGTTTTAAAATTCCGGCTTCGAAGTGGAAACTTCGCCCGTTTTTGAGGCTGTCTCAAAAGTGCGCAGATTATATGGATTTGCGCAGATAAAAACGAATTGTATAAAACGAAGGCAGTTTGTTATCAATAAAATGAAAAACTGCCTTCATCTGTTAAATCCGTGCTGTCTGCGTGGTGGTATCTTTTTGATACAGCGCCAATGTTTTCAATAAAGCATTGGCTGGAACGAACAGAAAATGCAGTCTAACCCAGACGGCTGATTTTCCGCAAACGCTCTTCGTCGATGATTTTCACTTTCCGTCCGTCGAGGGCAATGATGCGTTCCGAAACGAAATTGGACAGTGTGCGGATGGCGTTCGACGTCGTCATGTTCGACAGGTTGGCCAGGTCTTCGCGCGAGAGGTAGATGCTGATGGTTGCGCCGTCCGTCTCAAGTCCGTAGCAGTCCACCAGAAACAAAAGCGATTCGGCCAGACGCCCGCGGATATGCTTCTGCGTCAGATTGACGGTTCGTTCGTCGGCAATACCCAAATCAACGGATAACTGGCGGATGAAGAACATCGCCAGTTTCAGATTGTCGCGAATCAGGCTGTCCACCACCGTCATCGGAATGATGCACACCGTCGACATCTCAAAGGCATACGCGTCCGTCAGATACTTTTCTCCCGCAAAATATGCGCGGTAGGCAAAATACTGTATCGGCTTTATCATGCGGATAATCTGACTGCGTCCGCCCACTCCCTGCTTGGAGATTTTCACCTTGCCTTTGAGCAGGCACATCATATCTCTCGGCTCATCTCCTTCGCTGTAAATTTTTTCATTCCTTTTGAAATGCTGAATGATTGAATTAGCCCTCAAAATCTCACGCTCATGCTCTGCAAGAACACGCCAGACTTCTGTCAAACTGGATGATATATCTATTTCTTTCATTTCCTGTTTTACCACAACCTGTTATACGACATAATTATGAAGCACAAATTTACAATATGTTTTTCAACGGGGCAAACATTTTTACAAAAATACACGTTAAAAAAAGTGCAGCCTGATTTTACTGCACGATTCGCACGATTATCACCCCGACGGCGCTCCTCGCCGCCGCCGCAAAAACCGGCAACGGACGTTCATCGATCATCACCTTCCTGCCCGCCAGCGAGGCGTGGACAAGTCGCAAAACACCGTCCTGCCGGTAGACGAATCCGACATGCGACACGTCCAGTCCCTCGATATTCGTCACGAAACAGACGATGTCGCCGCTTTTCATCCCTTCGGCGCAGTCGTGAATACGCTCCGAAGGGATCATGGCATATCCGTCGCGCAGCGAGATTTCCTTTTCCTTCTCACGCATCGTCCATATCCTGCCGGGCTGCGATTTCAACTGGCGATAGCTGTCGGGATGCGTAGACATGAACGACAGTTTTAACGACAGCGGCTCGCCGCCAAGCGCCTGCGTCATGTCGCGAACGAAACCCTTGCGGCTGTTTTCGAAAATCCAGTCTGTAAAGTAATGCAGTCTGTCCGTGTAGTCATTTATCACGCCGTTCCGGTATCGCAGCGTTTGAAGGTAAAGGCAAAATGTATCGAATGAGGGCACAGTGTCCTTCATGGCCAGCGCCATGGCGACGACCGTTTCCACAAAGGTAGTGCAGTCCAGTTCGCGCAGATTCACAATCAGCCTCTCGGGTTCCTTTTCAAGCGTCGACGCCACATAAGGTCTGTCCGCAAGGCAGAGGGCGGTTTCGATGATCAAATCGCCTGTCGGAAGCGTCCTTTTATTTGCAAGGATCGCCGCGCAACGGTTCCATATCTCAAGGTCTTCGTCCGTATAGTCCGCATATCCCGCCTGCCCGCAGCAATTGCCGACCACCGAGCATGCCGTCAAAATCAGAATCATTCGTAACCGCATGTGCATATTCATCCCTTTTTTTTGCTGGCCAGATACTGCAGTTTGACCATCTCGTCCCGATATTGCGCCGCTTCGACAAAATCCATCCGCTTAGCGGCTTCGGTCATCAGTTTTTTCGACAGTTCGATGGCTTCTTCCAGTTGCTCGCGGTTCATGTATTGCAGGACGGGGTCGGCCACAAGCACAAGCGCAGGTTCGGGTTCCGTGTAGACATACTTTTCGACAGGCCTGGCGGATTGCCTTTCGCCCAGTATGGAAACGGTGTTTTTTACGATTTGTTTCGGCGTGATGCCGTGTTTCAGGTTGTAGGCCAACTGTTTTTCGCGCCGGCGATTGGTTTCGTCGATAGTCCGTTGCATGCTTTCCGTGATTTTGTCTGCATAAAAAATCACTTTGCCGTTCACATTACGCGCCGCCCGGCCGGCTGTCTGCGTCAGCGAACGGTGCGAACGCAGGAAGCCTTCCTTGTCGGCATCCAGCACCACGACCAGCGAGACCATGGGCAAGTCCAGTCCTTCGCGAAGAAGGTTTACGCCCACAAGCACGTCGAACAGTCCGTTCCGCAAGTCGTCCATAATCCGCACGCGTTCCAGCGTTTCCACATCGCTGTGGATATACCTGCACCGTACATCCATCCGTTCCAGATAGGTCGTCAGTTCTTCCGCCATTCGTTTGGTGAGCGTCGTCACCAGCACACGCTCGTCTACTGCCGTCCGCTGAGCGATTTCTTCCATCAGGTCGTCGATCTGGTTCAGGCTTGGGCGCACATCGATCACGGGGTCAAGCAGTCCTGTCGGACGTATGACCTGATCGACCACGATACCTTCGCTACGCTGCAACTCAAATTCCGCAGGAGTAGCGCTTACGTATATCACGTATGGCGTCAGCGAATCGAACTCGGCGAACATCAGAGGGCGGTTGTCCTTCGCCGCGGGAAGGCGGAAGCCGTACTCAATCAGCGTTTCCTTGCGAGAATGGTCGCCGCCGTACATTGCCCTTATCTGCGGCACCGTCACGTGACTCTCGTCCACAATCAGCAGGAAGTCTTTCGGAAAATAGTCCAGCAGGCAATACGGCCGTTCGCCTTCTGCCCGGCCATCGAAATACCGCGAATAATTCTCTATGCCGGCGCAGTGTCCCACCTCGCGTATCATTTCCAGATCGAAAGAGACCCTTTCCTGCAGTCGTTTTGCTTCCTGATTCTTTCCCTGTTCGCGGAGATATTCGACCTGTTTGCCCAGATCGACATGTATCTGTCCGATAGCCATGTTGATGCGCTCCTGCGTGGTCACAAAGAGATTGGCGGGATAGATATTCAACTGGCGCTGCTCGTCATATTCCTGCCCTGTCAGCGGATTGAACGAGGCTATCCGGTCGATCTGGTCGCCCCAAAATTCGACATGGTAAGCCAGCCCGTCGTAGCTCTCAATGGAAGGGAAAATATCGACCGTGTCACCGTTTACCCTGAAACTGCCGCTATGAAAATCGACTTTGTTGTTGACGTACAGTGCATCGACGAGTAGCCGCAACATTCTGTCGCGCGCGATGTTCATCCCCGTTTCGAGATAGACCACCTTTTCGGCAAAGGCGCTCGGATCGGCCATGCCGTACAGACAGGAAACCGACGAAATGACAGCCACATCCTTTCGCCCCGACAGCAGGGAGGCCGTCGCGCGCAGGCGCAGTTTGTCAATTTCGGCATTGATGGCAAGGTCTTTCTCGATATAGGTATCCGTGCTCGGTATGTAGGCCTCGGGCTGATAATAATCGTAGTAGGAAACGAAATACTCGACCGCGTTGTGGGGAAAGAAACTCTTGAACTCGCTGTACAACTGCGCGGCCAGCGTTTTGTTGTGGCTGAGTATCAGCGAAGGCTTCTGTACGTTTGCGATGACGTTGGCTATCGTAAATGTTTTGCCCGACCCCGTCACGCCCAGCAACGTCTGATACGGAGTGCCGCTCAGAACACCCTCGGACAACGCCTTGATAGCTTCCGGCTGATCTCCCGTAGGTTTAAATGGAGACTCGACTTTGAAACACATCTCTCAGTCTTTTTTCTGTGGAATAACTATCCATAATATCAGATATGCCAGAAGCCCTGAAAAAAACGTGAAAACGCTCAGCAGGATGTATCCGACCCGCACAAGCACCGGGTCGAGATCGAAATATTCTGCAATACCGCCACATACGCCGGCAATCATTTTCTCTTCATTCGAACGGTATAATCTTTTTGTTGAAAAATCCATGTCTTTTCTGTTTTTAATGACAAAATTACAACAGGAAACGGACATCTCAAAATCCGACGCGGTTTTTTTGCTTTTCGTAACGTGTCCGGATTCGATATTCCGCCTGTTCCGACGGGATGCCAGCCCGGTGTCATCGCCCGTCATGGCGGGACAAGTCCTGTTTTTCCAAAAATATCGTGCTGCGCGCAGCATATATTTGCCACGGTAAAAAAGTTTTCGCTGCAACAGATATGAAATTTCGATAAGTTTTGTACTTTTGCCCCGTCTTAAAAATATATACGAATGAGTGTACATACTCCTTTTTTGGTTTTTGCAGGAACAAATACCCGTTATCTGGCGGAAAAAATCTGTATTTCTCTGCAATGTCCGCTGGGTCAAATGAACATACAGCGGTTTGCCGATGGTGAATTTTCCGTTTCGTATGAAGAGTCGATACGGGGGAAATACGTTTTCCTCGTGCAGTCTACTTTTCCCAATGCCGACAATCTGATGGAACTGCTGCTGATGATCGACGCCGCAAAACGCGCTTCGGCGCATTCCATTATCGCCGTCATTCCCTATTTCGGCTGGGCGCGGCAGGACAGGAAAGACAAGCCGCGCGTGGCCATCGGGGCTAAACTGATTGCCGACCTGCTGGGTGTGGCCGGAATCAACCGTTTGATCACGATGGATCTGCATGCCGACCAGATACAGGGATTCTTCGACGTGCCGGTCGATCATTTATATGCCTCGACCGTCTTTCTCAAGTTTATCCGCTCGGCTTTTGAGAAGGACAACCTTGTGATCGCAACACCGGATGTCGGCGGAACGAAACGCGCCAGCAGCTACGCCAAACATCTCGAGTTGCCGATGGTGATATGTCACAAGACGCGCCAGCAGGCCAACGAAGTCGCCGACATGCGAATTATCGGAGACGTAAAAGATAAGGACGTGCTGCTCGTGGACGACATCGTCGATACGGCAGGCACCATCACCAAAGCCGCCGACCTGATGATGCAAAACGGCGCCAGATCGGTTCGGGCTATGGCAAGTCATGCCGTCATGTCCGACCCTGCCACGCTGCTCGTCGAACAGTCGGGGCTTTCGGAAATCATCTTCACGGATTCCATCCCCTATACGAAGAAAAGCGCGAAAGTGACGATTCTCTCCATTGCCGACATGTTTGCCGAAGCCATCCGCCGCGTATGCCGCAACGAGTCCATCAGTTCGCTTTATACGATAAAATAACAGTAGAAAAAAACATAATCATGAAATTAAAATTTATTACTGCAGAAGAAGCCGCCGCTTTTGTACAACATAACGACAACGTGGGCTTCAGCGGTTTTACCCCTTCGGGGTGTCCTAAAGACATTCCTTCGGCCATTGCGAAAAGAGCCGAAGAGGAACATGCAAAAGGCAATCCGTTTCAGATAGGAATGTTTACCGGCGCATCGACGGGCGACAGCCTGGACGGAGCGCTGGCACGCGCAAAGGCGGTGAAATTCCGCACTCCCTACCAGTCCAACAAAGACATGCGCGCCGCGCTGAATGCAAGGGAAGCGGCGTATTTCGATCTTCACCTGTCGGAACTGGCGCAAAATCTGCGTTACGGATTTTTCGG
>JAIRLL010000146.1 GCA_031259505.1 Tannerella sp. | reverse complement strand
TTATACTCGCCGGAACTGAAATTGCCCGAAAGCAGGATGTTTTCGTATCGATATCCCCTATAGTCCGCTTCGTTGATTTGCATATGAATGTTTCCCGAAAGCAATTCGCCGTCCTGTCGCGAAGCGTCCACCTCGCCTTGAAAGCAAACAGTCCCGAAGTCGTTTTCCCTGTCAAACAGTTTGTCGAGTTGCAGTCCGGCAGATGCGATCTGTCCTTTCAGGTAAAACGACCTGTTTTCTTCCTTTTTCGAGCCGACGATCAAATCCATGTCTATCGACCCGATGTTCGACTGCAGATTGCCGTATGCCACCAGATGGTCGAAAAAGCCCGAAATCTCGCCCGAAAAATGCAGGTCGTCCAACTGCAGTATGGACGCGGGGAGCGTGGCAGGCTGCGCTTTAAAATGATTGATGATGCGGACAAGTCCTTCGGCCGTAGCGGAGGCGCGGTCGATTTTGCACGAGAGAAAGGCTTCGCCGCGGCGTGTGATACCGGTCAGGCTAATTTTCCCGACGAGCGCCGCCGCGTGATTCATTTCCAGCCTCAAGTCGTTCAGCGAAAAATTGTCGGCACAACCGGATGCCTCGGCGGAGATGTCGATAATACTCGAAAAACCGGCGAAAGCGGGCACAAACGCGGCAATGTCTTTCAGGCAAATCTGCGAAGGTTCGATTTTCAGCCGCACGGGCGCTCTGCCTGTCCACAGCGACATGCTGTCCGGTTCGTGATAACGAACGTCGGCCGTGTCGATGCGTAGCGAGGTGGAAGGCAGGCGTACGGCCAGGTTGCGAACGGACGCGCTGTCCGCATTGGCGGTCAGGTCGAACGACAGCCTGTCAAGTACGAAACCGGAATGTTCCCTGAACTTCAGCCTGTCGATTCGTACGTTCAAGCTGTCGGCCGTCAGGACGTTTAATCTGATTTGTCCGTCCAGATCGCGTATTTGAATATGTTGCGGGTCAAATTCGGACAAAAGTTCCGGTTCGTCGGCCACATGATAGCTTACGTGGCCGCGCCGTAACTGGATGGATTCGATTTGCAGGTCTATGGTCGGTTCGACGGTCGTATCGCGCGAGGCGAAGGCATCGATTGCGAATTGAAAATTCGATTCGCCGTCGCGCGTAGCCCGGCGCATGTGCACGGTGAAACCCACCAGACGCACGTCGGTGAATACGCATCTGCCCCGTACAAGCGAGAGCCAGTTGATGCCGGCGGAAACGTGGTCGGCAATGAACAGCGTATCTGCCTGCCTGTCTCTCACCAGTACGTCTCTAACCACCAGCCGGCTGTACCAGTCGAGGTCGACGCGGCCGATCTCGACGGGGACATTCAGGCGGCGGGAAAGCATGCTGCACACCTTTGCCGCCAGCGTCTCCTGTATCTGCGGTATTTGCAAAACCGTCGCCAGCGCAACGTATAGAAACGCAAATATGGCCGGCGGCAGGATTAGTATGTATTTTAAACGTTTAATTGTCCGTCTGTTTAAGTTGATACAAAATACTGAACCGTAACGCGGTACAGGTCGGTAACGCGATCCGGAAACAGAATAGCATATTTTTAACGCGCAAAAATACTCAATATTTGCAATGATTTCGTTTTTTTGCAGCGAATTTTTATTTAATGAAAACGATATGGATGTGGAGATTATTACCGTCGGCGATGAACTGCTGATAGGCCAGGTGGTAGACACCAATTCTGCGTGGATGGGCAGGATTTTGAATGAGAACGGATTCGAGGTGGTTCGGAAAACGACGGTCGGCGACGCGGAAGACGCCATCATTGCGGCTGTCGACGCGGCGAAGAAGCGCACGCCCGCCGTACTGATGACCGGCGGGCTTGGCCCCACGAATGACGACGTGACGCTGCGCGCGCTGTGCCGTTATTTTGGCAGCGGGATGTATTTTTCGGAAGAGACGTATGCCAGCATCGAGCAGCTTTTCGGGCGAAACGGCCGGCAGATAAACGAACTGACCCGTCGCCAGGCGATGGTGCCCGACAACGCTAAGATCATTCAAAACGGAGTGGGGACTGCGCCGTGCACGTGGTTCGAGCAGGACGGCTTCGTGCTGGTTTCGATGCCCGGCGTGCCTTCGGAAATGAAATGGCTGATGACGAACGAAGTGACACCGCGCCTGAAGACGCATTTCCGGCAAGACGTGTTCTTCATCCGCCACCGAAACTACTGGGTGAGCGGCTATACGGAATCGGCGCTGGCCATGCATCTGTCCGGCTTCGAGGACGGTCTTCCTCCCTTTGTCAGGCTGGCCTACCTGCCTCAGCAGGGCATTATCCGCCTGCGACTCTCCGCATACTGCCGGCAGGAAACGGACGCGGAAACGGCGATGGCAGGGCTGTGCAGGCAACTGGAAGAAAAATTGCAGGGACATATCATCACGGACGAAGACAAAAACCTCGAAGTGATTGTCGGGGAGCGACTGCGCCGCCTGGGCGCAACCGTGGCTACGGCCGAGAGTTGCACGGGCGGCGCCATTGCCGCGCTGCTGACTTCCGTGCCCGGCAGTTCCGACTATTTCAAGGGCAGCATCGTGGCCTATGCCAACCAGGTAAAGCAAACTCTGCTGGGCGTCTCTGCCGGCGATTTGAACGCGCATGGCGCCGTCAGCCGCGAGGTAGTGGAGCAGATGGCACGAGGCGCGCTGAAGATGCTGGACAGCGACTTTGCCGTGGCGACGTCGGGCATCGCAGGACCGGGCGGCGGGACGGACGGTAAACCGGTCGGTACGGTCTGGATAGCCGTCGCGGCAGGAGATGGGCGGGTGATGTCCGAATTCTACCGGTTCGGCACGTTTCGCGAACAGAATATCCAGCGGACAGTGAACATGTCGCTACTGCTTTTGAACAGAGCCGTTTCGCCGGCATCCCCGCCTTCGACCGCTTCGGTCTGAAATCTTCTGTGGAAAACAATGGTTTTATGCGTGAATGAATCATTCAGGCTATATTCTCTGGAAAGGTTTTATCTATACTGCGCGCGGTGTAGACTGGTGATATGATTCTGCCGGATTGCCGTGTCGCAACGCTCCACGCCGGTGAAGGCGCAGTCTGAAGCAATCCGGACTGATTTCACAAAGTAAATGAATCGCCGGCCGTCAGTCGGGGGAGTGACTGTATGAAGGACATATTTGCCGTAAAGGCTCGGCATCACCACTCTGTTGACGCCCGTCACTGCATTGTTGACGCCCGTCACTGCATTAATGAAGTTAACCTGTACACTGGTGAAGCTCGCTTATACACTGGTGAAATTCACCTGTACATTAATGAAGTTCACTTATACATTGATGATGTTCACCTGTGCAGTGACGGGCGTCAACATAATGGTGACGCTCTTGACATTTCTGGCGTACCGGCGGACTTGTCCGTGAGCGACCGAAGCGTGCCGGCGTTCGGGAATCACACTGATTTACACCGCACGCAGTATAAACACAAGGTTTTGCATGTGTGCCGGAAAGGCACGGAGATGGATGAAGAAAAAACGCCTTAAACACAAATGTTCAAGACGTTTAAACCTGCGGGAGCGGTAGACGGGATTCGAACCCGCGACCCTCAGCTTGGGAAGCTAATGCTCTACCGACTGAGCTACTACCGCAAGTAATTTTGCGGACGCAAATGTACGTATTTCTTTCATTTTATTCCTACATTTGGCGAAAAAAAATGCAATGGGAAAACTTACTGTTGTCAAAGTGGGCGGGAAAATCGTGGAAGAAGATGATTCGCTGGATCGTCTGCTGGCTGATTTTTCGATGATTGAAGGTCATAAAATACTGGTGCACGGCGGCGGTCGCCTGGCTACGGAATTGTCCGGACAGTTGGGAATAGAGAGCCGCATGGTCGACGGGCGACGCATCACGGACGCGGAGACGCTGAAGGTGGTGACGATGGTCT
>JAIRLL010000129.1 GCA_031259505.1 Tannerella sp. | reverse complement strand
CGTAGATGCCATTGTTGCAGGCAACGGCATCCGGCGTCATTGCGAGGTACGAAGCAATCCAGCGGGCTGATAATAAGCAAATAACGAAACATGTCATTGGTAGGCACGAAGCAATCCAGTAAAATAATCTCACAAAATCATGCCGCGCGCAGTATAATATGCCTGAATGATTTCGACCGGAATGGCCCGTGCATATTAATATGCCTGAATGATTTCGACCGAAACGGCTCGTGCAACCCCAATACGGCGAAAAAAGAGAAAAGACGCATTTTGCGCAATTATACTGCGCACGGCGTAAATTTGCGAATTTCAGTCATTCAGTTATTCAGTCATTCCGAACACGCCTGTTTATGCCGCGCACAGTATATGCAAATATTCAGTCAAAACGAATACCGGGCGCTCATCTTTCCGACCGGCATCCATTTCTTACGCATCCGGTCATATTCCAGCCCGACTCCGCCCCCAACCGTCAGGTTTTGACGTATATCATATTCCAGAAACATTCCTCCATAAGGATTCATAAACAGATTCTGCTGATACAGACCGGGATCGGCGGCGGCATTCATGAACCGTCCCCGCACTGCAAGCCGCCATCTGCCGGAAAACGTCCGGTTCAGCGCCGCATTGAAGCCGAACATGTTTTGCCCCGACACCGGCAGAAAACCGTATTGCTTGCCGGCAAAGCCTCCGCCTTCGAGGGAAAGGTTTTCCGAAAGTTGCCATCGCAGCATGGCGCCGATGTGACTGTATTCACCCGCTCCGACGGAGATTGCCCGTTCGCCGTAAGGAATAAATGACACGCCGGGCAGAAGCATAAAAGTATTACCACGGATGCCGTATGCAGCCGGCATGTTGCGGGAAAACAGCGCTTCGGGCAACGTCAGTTGCACCGGCGCCACAGGCCATTCCGCTGTGGAAGCGGAGGACAGATCGACAGATAGCGGAGGAGTGTTGGTTTCACGGTCGGGAAGAACCGCTTTTCCCTGCTGCTCGCCATTTGTATGCTGGGCTGTTGCGGAAGCAACCAAAACACACAGCAAAAGACATAAAACAATGGTACGTTTCATTGGGCAGGCTGCTCCGCTGCATCCGGGCTGTCCGGACTGTTCTTTTTCCTCCCTTTGCGTTGAGAGAGCGTGTGACTGTATCGCTGCACGAAGGCGTTCCATTCGCCGACGAAGGGGGCGTAGGCCGTTTCGCCGTGGACAATGGCGAGGGCTTCGATGCGTTCCACGATTTGCGCATAAACCTGCTGCGCCTGCGTACGCTTCTCTGCAAGGCGTATTTGCGGACGGGCGGCCGTTTCGGTGTTGCGTTCGCGCACAAGCGCTTCGTAGGCGTCGTTGTCTGTCTCCAGTTGCTTGACCCAGTCGCTCACGCCGAGCAGTTCGACTTGCGGACGGCAGTCGCCGTTGAGTTCCTGCAGCAGGTTGTAGATGCCAGCCGTTTCTTCGTTGGCCGGCTTGACGCTCAGATTGCCGAAGGTGTCGAACACGATGAAAAGGCGCCGGGCAGCCTCGCGTTTCTCTTCGCTGAAATGATTCTGAAAGGCGCGGACGGCCTCAATCAGGCCGCGATACGTCTGGTCGCGCCTGACGTCGGCATTGTTCATCTTTTCTGTCAGCGGACTCTTGCGAATCACCACAAGCCCTTTGTCGACCTCTGCATAAAGCGTCAGGAAAACGGCAAACAGCGCGGCAATATCCAGCGTGTCGGGATTGTGTTTAACGGCCAGTACTTTAAATTCGGTGAAAAACTGAAACCATTCCTCGTTGTGGAGGCGTGAAAAATCAATACGTACTATTTTCATATCTCATATAATTTATTGTGTTATCAAATCATTGCTTCCCTGTCCCGCCCTCCGGACATTCCCGGAACGGTTTTTTTTGTCTAAAATATACCTCCGGGTCTTCCCGGAACAGCATTTTACGTCTAAAATACACCTCCGGGTCTTCCCGGAACAGTTTTTTTCTTCTGAAATGTACCTCCGGGTCTTCCCGGAACAGCATTTTTTGTCTGAAATGCACTTCCGGGTCTTCCTGGCGGCGCGGCAAACGCGCCTGAGGATGCAAAGATAATTTTTTTTTTTCACTCAAACAGGATTTCTTATGAATTTCTCCATTATCGGCTATCTGCATCAATTATTTTTACCGGCTTGCGTAACAGTAATATGGGTAGAAATGGTACTATCGGTAACTCGGAATGTACTCTCGCGCGATGATACGGAATCGTTTTCCGACGCCGTTAACAGGAATACATATATCATATTTTCTTTTGCTTTTTTCTTCTCTTTTTCGATCACCGTAATCCAGTCGGGATATTTGTCTATTGTTACTGTCATCTGATTGGATGTTACCGTAATTTCACGGTCGCCTCCAGATGCTTCAAAATGAAATTCATGCTCGGAAATGTTAAAAACTATAGTCGTATCCGGCGAACATGCCGAAAGTGACAGCAGTATTAGGGAGAAATAAATAAATCGTTTCATTATATGTCAAATTAATTATGCAGCAAAGATAAACAATATACTTGTTTATTATGCCACACTGTTTTTTTTTGTTGTTTAGGATTTTTTTTTGTTTG
>JAIRLL010000128.1 GCA_031259505.1 Tannerella sp. | reverse complement strand
TACCGGCCGGCGTTTTTCGGCGTCGATGGCCATGCCGAGCAGCGTATTAATCAGCGAGATGGCGTCGGCGCCTTCTCCTTCGACGGCGCGGGCAATCTCGGTAATATCCGTCACGTTCGGCGAAAGCTTTACGATAAGCGTTTTGGGATAAGCGATGCGGACGGCGCGAACCACCTCGGCCGCTCCCCGACAAGTCACCCCGAATGCCATTCCACCCTGCTTCACATTTGGGCAGGATATGTTCAGCTCGATGGCCTGAATATGCTCCAGCGATGCCATCCGCTCTGCACACGACACATAAGATTCAACCGTCGACCCGCTTACGTTTACGATTATCTGGGCGCCTATATGCCGGATCTTCGGATAAATTTCCCGGACAAAATAATCTGCGCCCCGGTTTTGCAGTCCGACGGCGTTCAGCATCCCCGACGGCGTTTCCGCCATGCGCGGATAAGGATTTCCTTCGCGGGGCTGCCCGGTTGTCCCTTTTACAACGATAGCTCCCAGACGCGACAGATCCACGAAATCAGCATATTCCAATCCGTATCCAAACGTGCCCGAAGCTGTCATTACGGGATTGGCAAGCGTCAGATCGCCTATTTTTGTTGTCAGTTCGGCCATGTCAGTTGATTTATATTAAACACGGGGCCTTCCGTACACGTACATACGTGCCCGTTTACCGTCTTTTCCACGCAGCAAAGACATGCGCCGATGCCGCAAGCCATTGTATTTTCAAGAGATACCTCGCACGATATTCCCGCCCGGGCAGCATATCCGGCTACCGCTGCCATCATCGGCCTGGGACCGCAGGTATAGATACGGTCGAAATGTCCGTTGAAAAGGATGGAATGATGAGTAACAAAGCCCTTTTCACCCAGCGAACCGTCTTCGGTCGTGATGTAGACCGTTCCTCTCCGGCGGAAATCATCCAGCAGCAACAAGTCGTCGGACGAACGCGCGCCAATCAAAAAATCAGGCTTGTAACCGATTTGTTTCAGCGTGTCGCCAAGAAACAGCAACGGCGCTACCCCCACGCCTCCTCCGACGAGCAGAAGTTTTTGAGCCGGCGCATGAGGAACGGAAAAACCGTTTCCGAGCGGTAAAATCAAGTTCATCGTATCTCCCGCGCAACATTCCGCCATGCGGCGCGTCCCCTTGCCCGCCAGTTGAATCAGCAACCACAGTTCATTCGCCGCCTTGTCTACATAATTGATTGAAATCGGACGGCGCAGGAATGTAGATGCCGAACCGTCCACCCGCACTTCCGCAAACTGCCCCGGCGCCATCTCGGGCAACGGCGCCGCAGACGTCAGTTTCAGCAAACAGTAACCGGTGTGAATACGTTTGTTTTCTGTCACTTTCAAATCCAGCAAATATTTCTTCATGTTTTTAAGCATCGGTATGGTGGACGCAAAGGTACTGTATGTTTTTCACATGCAAAATATTTGCCGGACTTGAAGAATCAAAAAGACACTCCGAAAGCATTATTTCACTATCAGTTTATGTACGTCCGTTCCTTTTTCTGTTTTCACTGTAAGCAGATAAATGCCACGCGACAAGTAATTTACCGGGATGATTGCCTGCCGTCCGATTGCCTGTCGGGCGACAACCTTTCCCGAAATATCAACAAGCGTCACAAGCGCATTCTCCGCTTCCTGCAACGAAACTGTCACATAACTGTCCGCCGGACTGGGATAGATAACCGACGAATTGCCGGATTCGATGCCGGGAGCCGAGGTGATCACGTCCGGCAAATAGACATGCCGATATGTGTCAGACCATCTGATATGATACTCGCCATCTTCGCCCGGTGTTTTTTCCGTTTCGGAAATGATATTCCCGCGTTCGTCGTACAGCGTCTCGATGAGGTAGGAGACCGTTTTCCATTCTCCGCTTTTGTCCTGTATGAAATGCGTGTCGAGGCGGTTGCCGCGCTCATCGTATGTGATTGAGATTCTTTCCTCCGGTATCCACTCGCCTGTACCTCCGTGTGGTGCAAAAGTGTTGAATCCGGAAATGCGATCCTGCGAGTCGTAGAAAATTTCAAACCGCATGATGGCTTTCAACTGTCCGCCGACGCCTGGAATGGAATCTACGGCTACGGTGGGATTTCCCTTTTCGTTGTATTCGACAGAGGCAAATACTTCGTTAAGTTCCCACGTGCTGCTTTCGTGCGGATAGTACAAAATTTCCTTTACGGCCAGGTTGTTTGCATTGATGTATGAGATCGTCTTCGAAAATTTGTGCCATACTCCGTCGCGATAGGGCATTATGTATACAACGGCTTCCTGTACAAGGAAATCGCCTTCGTGCGTATAGGTATACTCTCTTTTCACATCGTCGTTGGGGCTACCTGTAAGAGCAAAATCTGTGTAGCCTTTTTCCAGTACAGGCCAGCCATCTTCGTTATATTTGATACTTACCGCCTTATGCAGTCTTCCATCATAATATGTGTATGTCGAATCCGGTAGATTGTCAATCGACTCCGAACGCAGCGCCATATCGTTTTTCGTTTGCAATCTGTTAAACCACAGCGCAGACGCCTTATTTATTCCATCCTTCGATGTCTGTGCCGACAACAGGCAGGGGAATGCACCTAAAAGCAATAAAATTTTTTTCATATTCTTCATACCTTAAATTAAAATATACGGCAAAGATAGGACATTCATATATTAGTACCTAATTTTTCCCGTTTTTTTTACAAGCCTTGAGAATCCTGAATTTCATATTGTGTTATTCAAGTTTCCCGCTTTTGATAAATGCAAGAGTGACAAACGGTTATAAAGCCGGTATGTTTATAATTCTCCAATAATATGCGTGTTGGCAAATACTCAGAACTCCTGACCTGACGCAAACTAAATTGTCGCATTACGGGTATCGAATGACGCCGAAGGCGTCTAATATGAAACGTCAGTTCGACGCAGTCAATAACCCCGAACAGGCATAGCACAGTTCGGGGACAACGCAAACCCCCT
>JAIRLL010000019.1 GCA_031259505.1 Tannerella sp. | reverse complement strand
CGAACAGACGACGGCGAATGGGTATACGGATATTATGTGCGTGATTTGTCCGGAGGCGCAGTCGGGGATTATATTTTCAACTGTCCATCCATGACGGAAGTCGTCCCCGAAACCGTCGGGCAGTTCACAGGACTTTTAGACATGAACGGCAAGGAAATATACGAGGGTGATATTGTCGCAAGCGTTTTAGGGCGCTATGGACAAATCATATCTATTGGCGATGTTCAATTTGATTGCGGCGTGTTCGGCGTAGAATGGATTGACGATAATAAGGACAGGTCAATGGTTGGCGGCTGGGGACAGAGGCATAACCTCAGAAGTTTTGATGACGATATAATTGACAGGATCGAAGTCATCGGCAATATACACGAACGTAAACACTTATTAATTACAGAAATAAGTAAATCAAATGACTAAAGACATTTACATCGGCATTGACCCCGACACCGAAAAGTCGGGAGTGGCTTTTCTGGAAACCGGCAGCAGGCGGCTTGAACTGTCCGTGCTTCCGTTCCCCGAACTGATAGACAGCCTGACGTTTTTTCAAAGCCGTGCCGAGCGGCGCGGGTTGCGGTATGTTACGCTTGTGGAAGCAGGCTGGATGGTGGTCAAGTCCAATTACCATATTGCGTCCGGCAGGCGCGGGGAAAGGGTGGCCAAGAACGTAGGAGCCAACCACGAAACGGGGAAGAAAATCATTGAGATGTGCCGTCACAAAGGCCTCCCCGTTATTGCCGTCCATCCGCTTAAGAAGATATGGCGGGGCGCCGGCGGCAAAATCACTCACGAGGAACTGTCGGCCATTACCGGATATGCGGGAAAGACCAATCAGGAAATGCGCGACGCCGCCCTTATCGCATGGATTCACGCAGGTTTTCCGCTGACGTCCACTGTCGCGGGGAGCTTTCAAAATGGAAATTTAAAATCAATTTAATAACAGTAATCACCAATTTAATAACAAGTATTTATGGAAACAGTTAAAAGAACGTTGAAGTATGAGTTTACCGCAGACGAATTGCGGGAGTTAAGTAACCAGTTGGCCAACAAGAATCTTGAACTTCGTCAGAAGGAAGAGGCCAAAAAGTCGGTAGTAGCCGAGTTTGGCAGTCAGATCACCGTTTGCAGGGAGCAGATCAACTCACTGTCCGACAAGGTGGCGGGCGGTTATGAGTACCGTGACGTTTCCTGCACGGTGGAGTGGCATACCCCCTGTCGGAATCAAAAGACGATCGTGCGCTCCGACACCGGCGCCTCGTGGACAGAGCCGATGAACGACGCCGATTTTACGCTTTTCAATCAGTGGGAAAGGAAAGAAGCAGAGGCCGAGACAGAAGCAGAAGATGAAGCAGAAGATGACAGTAATTTTCTTCCGTAAAAGATGAAACGTATCGTTGAAAAAGACGGAATGCTGGTCATCTCGTTCGATTATTCGCCCTACATTCTTTCCGATGTGCGGCTTCTTCCCGCCCGCCGGTACGACTATCTGCAAAAAGTATGGTCGGTTCCTGCAAAACATCGTGAAGCGGTGGCGCAGTTTGCGCGAAGGCACGGTTTTTCTATGGAGATGCGGGCTAACGACCGGATTTTTGCCGGCTTCGACTACTCCATCCCCGATATGCCCGAACTGACGCAGGCCATACCGCTGAAAAAGGAGTTGTTTGCTTTTCAGCGTCAGGGCGTAGCGTATGCCATCCGGCAAAAACGGCTGATTGTGGGCGACCAGCCGGGGCTGGGAAAGACCTGTCAGGCCATAGCCGCCATTACCGCCGCCGGCGCCTTTCCCTGCCTTGTCATTTGTCCGGGCAGCGTGAAAATCAACTGGCAGCGAGAATGGGAGATGTGGACAGGCAAACGGGTAATGATCATGGACGACGGGGTGAAACGCACATGGCCGCTTTTTTACGAACGGGGAATGACGGATGTTTTCATTGTCAATTACGAATCGCTGAAAAAGTTTTTCGTTACCGACATTTTGCGTCCGGCCAACCCCGAAACGGGAAAGAAAGCTCCTCTGACGCTAAGGCACGTCCGTTTCAATGCGAACATCTCTATTTTTAAATCCGTCATTGTGGACGAAAGCCACCGTGTGAAGGATTTAAAAACGCAGCAGACGAAGTTTACCAAAGGCATCTGTCAGGGCAAGGAACACATCCTGCTGCTCACCGGTACGCCTGTGGTAAACAAGCCCCGCGACCTCATTTCGCAGTTGGGTATTATTGACCGTCTGCCGGAGGTGGGCGGGTATAGAAAGTTTGTCGAACTGTTTTGCGACCGTGAGGACAGGTGGCGCGAACTGAACGTACTGCTTCGCCGGCACTGTTTCTACCGCCGCGAAAAGAAAGACGTTCTTTCGCAGCTTCCCGCGAAGGTACGGCAATCTGTCCTTTGCGACATCTCCACCCGGAAAGAATACGGCGAAGCCATGCGCGACCTTGAAACTTACCTGCGCAAGTGGCGGCAGGCCACCGACGAACAGGTTCAGCGAAGCATGAAGGGCGAAATCATGGTGCGCATCGGTATCCTGAAAAACATCTCGGCGCGGGGGAAGATAAGCGACGTGACGGATTACGTGAACGACGCGACGGAATGCGGCGACAAGATCATCCTTTTCGTACACCTGAAAGAAGTATCCGGCGCACTGAAAAAGGCCTTTCCCGACGCTGTGACTATTCTCGGCGACGACGACCTTCGGACGCGGCAGCGGAACATCGACCGCTTCCAGAGCGACGACAGCGTAAAGGTGATCATTTGTTCGATAAAGGCCGCCGGCGTGGGGATAACGCTGACGGCAAGCTCGCGGGTCGCTTTCGTGGAATTGCCATGGCACCCTGCCGACTGCGAACAGTGCGAAGACAGGGCGCACAGAATCGGACAGAAAGACAGCGTGCAGTGTACGTACTTTCTCGGACGGGACACCATCGACGAATGGATCTACCAAATCATAGGTCAGAAACGCGACATGTCCAGGCAAATCACCGGTTCGCGCGAGGAGATAGAAGAAAGCGTTATCAACGGAGTAATCGAACTGCTTGAAAACCGGTATGAACTACATTGAATTAATAAATTTAGATATGAAAATTTCTGAAATATTCTTGATTTTTAAATAATTAATATGGCAAACAGTAAAACGGGTTTGAATTATTATAGTGTCGATACCGACAGGTATATGGACATGAAAATAAAGCGTCTGAAAAAAGATTTTGGATGTGCCGGTATTGCTGTGTACGATTATATATTATGTGAAATCTACCGAGTAAGAGGCTGTTTCCTTGTGTGGGACGAAAGTACTGCCTTTGATGTGGCTGAATATTGGGGATTGAAAGAATCTTTGGTGAATGAGATAGTAAACTACTGCGGTGTAGTGGGGCTTTTTAATAAAGAATTGCTCACGCGTGGGAGTGTATCTAACTCTACGCAAAAGATGAGCCTGTGCGGCACGATGGGGAACGAAAGTTCAGTGTCTGCATGTGTGGGTATCATCACATCAAAATCTATTCAATCAAGATACATTGAGATGTGTAATCGGGCTAAACGAAAAGATGTTGTTATCCCTGAGTTTTGCAAAATTCCGGAAGAATCGGCCAAAATTCCGGAAGAATCGGCCAAAATTCCGGAAGAATCGGCCAAAATTCCGGAAGAATCGGACAAAATTCCGGAAGTTTGCGGCAAAGTAAAGGAAAGTAAAGTAAAGGAAAGTAAAGTCAAGGAGAGTGACTCTCTCGCGCGCGAGGTCAATTCCGATTCTGAAATTTTTTCAATTTCTCAATTAAAAACTCTTTGTGGGGAAACTTGGCTTGAAACGGTCGGAATGAAACTTCATGTTGCGCCGGAAAATTTAAAGATTTTTTTCGATGAATTTTGTGTTAAACAGGAACTTAGTGATTACACTAATACAATTAACGATTTTAGACGTCATTTTG
>JAIRLL010000352.1 GCA_031259505.1 Tannerella sp. | reverse complement strand
AGAGATGTGCAAAGTCTCTTTCCCGCGGCTTTTGCCGTGCACGGGGTATAAGAAAGGCCGACGCGGGAGAACGTCAGCCTTTTATTGATAACCTGATAATCTATTGCCTCTCGGAACCTGTACCGGGTGGTCAGCCGCCAAAGCCTGGTCTTCTGCCGGAACCGCCGGGAGGGGGACCTCCAGGGCCTCCTCTGCGCATGTCGGATTCACTGGCGCCTCCCTTGAAGATGCTGAATCTGTATATGAAATGTACCATAAAATAGCTTTTCAGCGTGTTATATTCCGAATAGCGGGTATTGCTCGACGAGACACTGTATGAGATGTTGCTGCGCTGTTGCAGGATGTCGTACATTTTCAGACGAATGGTGCCTGCATTGCCTTTTAGCAGCGATTTCGAAACGGAGGCGTTCCACAGCCATTCTTTTTGCTCGAACCCGCTCGTATAGCCGGAGTTGGTGGAGTAGGTTATGTCGCTTTCTATCCTGAAGTTGTAGGGCAGATAGATGCTTGTCGTGACTCCGCCGCCGTAGTTAAGCGTGTTCAGGTTTTGCTGTCCCTGCAGCGAATTGCGGGTATTCTGGTAACGGATATTTGCATTCACCCCGAAATCGAAATAGTCCGAGCGGTAGTCGATGCCTGCGCGTTCCATCAGCGACAGGTTTTTGTTCGTATTTTTCTGTTCGTTGATAAAGCCGTTGCTGTTGCTGTACATGGCAAAAGTCATGGTGTTGATCGAAAATTTCTTGTTTTTCAGCGGCGTATTGACTATCAAACGGAGGTTGCCTCTGTAGTTGCCGTTCACGTTTTCGTATGTGGTGACCCGCTTGTTTGTTTTTGCGTCGAACGTGGATTTGGTCACGATGTCGTTTATCGTGTATCCTCCGTCGGCAAATACGATGAATGCGGTTTGCTGTTCGGGGACGAATTTGTTGAACTGTATGCGTATGTCGTTGGAGTAGGTCGGTTTCAGGTCGGGATTGCCGATGGTCATGTTCAGGGGGTCGGAAATGTCGGCCACGGGTTGCAACTGCTGCATCGAAGGCTGGTCGGTATCGCCGTCGTAGTTGATGCGTAGGAATGTTTGCGGGGTGAAACGGTAGTTCAACTGTGCGAAGGGCGAGTAGTTCATCACGTTGCGAGAGTTGGAATAGAGCACGTGGTCACCTACGAACGTTTCGGTTTTCATGTACGAGGGGTCGAAATTGAATCCGAGCATGTAGTCGTATTTTCCGCGTACGGATTTGAACGCAATTCTGGCGCGCTGCTGCGTGGAGTAGTTGCGCGTGCTTTGGCTGTACGTCGAATCAAGTACGGTGTAGTTGCCCTGCCCGTCATTGTTATACGAATTTTTAAGCGATTCGCGGTTGTTCCGGCTGAAACTGTATGTCGCCTGAATGAAATTATTGTGTCCTAAAGGTTCTACCCACGAAAGGAAGGCGCGGTAGTTGACGCTGCTGTTGTCGTAACGGACTTGCTGGTCGATGATGTCGCTCGAATCGCCCAGAAGGAGGTAGTCCGTTTTTGACCAGTCGATTCCGTTGCTGTAGGAATCGTTGATGCCACCGGACAGAGAGCCGCTCAGCACGCGCCCGTCGTCGCTGAGTTTTCGGCTGAATTCCAGACGAAACGAACTGTTGTATCCTTCACCGTCGGATGCAGAGCGCGAACTTGCCCTATTCACCGAGTCAAGCGCACCGGCCAGACGTCCGTTTTCCGAGTGAGAATTTTCCGTCTCGTCGCGGTGCGTCTTGCTGTAGCTGAAGTCCGGGCGGAAAATCACCTGTGTCCTGTCGTCCGGTTTCCATTCCATGCGGAGGTTTACTCCGAAGTTGTCGTTCACGGTGTTGCGGCTGCTTTCGCTGATATCGAAAGAGGCGCTGTCGCCCGGCAGAATCAGTTGATTGTTGTCTTTACTTTCGGCAAAATTGTCGGAGTGCGAGTATCTGACATTTCCGCCAAGAGTCAGTTTGGGGGTAAATGACTTGCTGAAGTTCGTGCCGATATTTCCCGACGAGGTGATGCCGTTGCCGCCGCCGAAGAAGCCTCCGAAGCCGCGCCGTCCGCCTCCCATGCCGCTGAACATGGTCGAAGCCAGGTCGGAAAATCCCATGTTATTGGTATTGTTGATGCCGCCCATGATGGTGAACTGGTCGTTGTTGATGAAGCGGTTGACCATGAAATTGCCTTCGTAGCGTTCCTGGCTGCCGTATCCTGCGAATGCGTTTCCAAACCAGCCGGCCTTCATACCGGGTTTGACTGTCAGGTTGATGACTGTTTCTTCTTCGCCGTCGTCGAAGCCGGTCATGAGCGCCATGTCGCTTTTTTTGTCCCACACCTCCAGCTTGTCGACCATCTTGGCCGGAAGGTTGCGCGACGCTACTTTGGGGTCGTCCGAGAAAAACTCTTTTCCGTCTACCATGATTTTCTTGATCTCCTTGCCGTTGACGGTCACCTTGCCTTCGGTATCGACTTCGACGCCCGGCATCTTCTTCAAAAGGTCTTCCAGCACAGAGCCTTCCGCCACCTTGTACGAGTCGGCGTTGTAGATGATGGTGTCGTTCTGCACCTTCACTTCAGGGGCTTTGCCCGTCACGGACGCTTCGTCCAGCAATATGGATTCGTCTACCAGTTCAATCTGCGCGAGGCTGACAGGGTTCGTCCTGCCCGTGACCTGCAACGACTGCCACACGGTCTCATATCCAATGAAGGTGACTTGCAGCAGATAATTTCCGGCCTTGACGTTTTTAAGGGAAAAACTTCCGTTTTTACTGCTCGCCACACCCTGCACAAATACGCTGTCTTTTGCGTTCAACAAACGAATAGTTGCCTGTTCGACCGGTTCCTTGCTGCTTTGCTCAATCACTGTACCTCTTATTTCGACTTGTCCGAAAACAGGCACGGACAACAGCAGCGTAAAAAATAAGAACAAAAGATGTCTTCTTCGTAACATAAGAAAAAAATATTGTTGTTTCACGAAAGAATAGACGCATTTGTGGGAAAAGAGTTTAAACCCGCACGGATTTTTTCGCTTTATTAACGACTGCTGATTCGGTTATTCCTGTGAACTCAAAATTTAAAAGGATTAAACGATATATGCCTGTCATAGACATCACTTCCGTCGACCCGTTTAATCCTGCGGACAACACGAACGGTCAACGGCAGGACGAGCGCTTCATAGAGCGACTTGAGCAGGATCTGCGTAGCGATTAAAACCGTCAAGTTGTCCCATGAAACGAGGCCACCGAAAGCTATCGGGAAGAATATCAGCGAATCGGCGCTTTCGCCGGCCAAAGTAGACACAATCGCCCTAAGCGAAAAATATTTCCCGCCGGCGAGCACTTTCATGCGACTCATCACCCAGGCATTCAGGAACGAACCGACGAGAAAGGCGCAGAGACTCCCCGTCACGATGCGCGGCGTCATTCCGAAAATGAAATTGAACGCTTCTTCGCCTTCCCAGTACGGCGCGGCAGGCATAAGAATGGCCAGTTGCATCAGTCCTGTCACAAAAAAATTGACCGCAAAGCCAACCCAGATAATCTGGCGCGCTTTTGCATATCCCCACACTTCGACTATGCAGTCGTTGATGATGTAGGAGACGGGAAAAACCATCAATCCGGCAGTCGCCGTCACAAATCCCAACCGGATTATTTTAGTCTCCAGCAAGTTGGAAACGATTAAACATACCGTAAAAAGTATTCCCGCCAGCATGAAGGGAATCGAAACTTTATTTTTCATATTTCTTGTTTTTAACGTGGTTAGGCAAGCACACGGAAAAAAGGCTACAGCAGCAAAATCATTTCATCGCCTGCATTCAGCGAAACTTCCAGTATACCCGCCTTTATGGGACACGACACCGGTTTACCATTTATTGTCACGCTCAAATTTACCGAGTCCGACGGCGTCTTGATGCGGAAAATCCCGTTATTCAAGGCCTTCAGTTTCACGCGCTGCAACTTGCCGCCCGACCATTCGGCAGCGGCTTCGCCTCCGTCCTGCACGCGCAGTCCATCGAATTTCCCCGTTTCCCATGCGGCAGGCAGTGCGGACAGGAACTCGATATAACCGTTATGGCTTTGCAGCAGCATCTCGGCGATTCCCGCGCAGCCTCCGAAGTTACCGTCTATCTGAAACGGCGGATGGGCGCAGAACAGGTTAGGATACGTCCCGCCGCCGTTCGAGTAGTTCATATGGTCCTGCATGCAAGGCTTCAGCAGGTCGGTCAGCAGTTTCCACGCATGTTCGCCGTCGTGCAGGCGTGCCCAGAAATTCACTTTCCATGCCATCGACCAGCCGGTACTTTCGTCGCCGCGGGCTTCGAGCGTCCGGCGGGCAGCTTCGGCAAGGGCAGGCGTCTTTTCTACCGATATTTCATTTCCGGGATGCAATCCGTAGAGATGCGAGACGTGGCGATGATGCGGCTCCGCTTCGCGAAAGGGCGACAGCCATTCCATGATACGTCCGTTCTTGTCGATGGTCGTTGGCATCAGGCGGGCGCGTTTCTCGGCCAGTATGTGCGCGAAATCCCCGTCTACGCCCAGCATTCCTGCGGCTTCAATCGTATTGCCGAACAGTTCGCGCAGAATCTGGTTGTCCATCGTCGAACCGGCGCAAACACTTGCCTTCTGGCCGTTGGACATGATGTATGTATTTTCCGGCGAAGTGGTTGGCGCCGTCACGAGGTAACGGCGGCGCGGGTCTTCGACCAGCATGTCCACGAAAAACAGCGCCGCCTCTTTCATAACCGGATACACATCGGCCAGATATG
>JAIRLL010000409.1 GCA_031259505.1 Tannerella sp. | reverse complement strand
CGACAGGCCGTACATTTTGTGCAAATGCCGAGACTGATAGCATAAGTGACGCCACTAATAAAGTAAAATTTTTTTTGTTCATAATCAAATAATTTAATAATAATACTAAGTAAATTAATTTATTCTGTTTCAATTTTGTTTTAAATTCGTTTCGTTTTCAGCGAAAACTGCGTTCGTCTGCGCGAAAGTCATTTTTCACAGCAGCAAAAATACGCATAAGTTTTATATCTGCAAGCATAAAATTCCGTTTTTTTCATGATTCATGCCTGTTTCTTATCAGGAAACCGTGTTTTCCGGTACAAAACCGCACGTTTCTACAACATAAACACGCACCGTCGCCTCTATGGCAAACTGCGTTCATCTGCAAAGCAGTCCGGGTCTTCAACATCATATTTTTCATCTAAGCAGCATCTCCTCCTATTCGTTTTTAAGTTTATATAATATCAATAACAATTTTAACGGTGTACGCGCGTACATTAATATATAACAACGCTGCCGTCACTCATCTTTGCTTATTCTTTTTTTTCCTGTTGTCAATCATTACTTGAGCCGAAACCCGGACTCGAACCGGGGACCTATTCATTACGAATGAATTGCTCTACCAACTGAGCCATTTCGGCGTCTGTTTTCACTATATATCGTTCTGTCTTCTACTTTCCGTTCATTCAAATACTGCATTCAGCCGCAAAGATACCAATTAATTCCACACTGTAAAGCATTTGTTGAAAAAAAATTTTGTTTTGAATGAATTTTTTTTCTGCGCAGTCCGGAATTTGCAGAATCTGTATTTTCATCTTCCCTGTTTGCGGAGTTTTTTTTCTGCTTCAATGCGACAGGTCAACACGTTAAGATACTCTTTCTGCAATCCTGACATGCGGTCGTCATTGGCGGGACGATCTTCTGCAAGATGCTGGCATGCGCGTTTCGCCCATTCCTCTGCCTTCGTGAAATTGCCGGTCATTTCGCAACACAATGCCATGTTCGAGGCCATGCGCGCCCGCGTCTCGAGCGAAGAGGCTGCGTCGTAGAGCAGTTCCCATATTGAGGCGGCGTTATCCCACTTTCCGGCAGCCATAAAGGCGGCGGCTTCTTTGCAGCGTGCGGCGGATGAGACGTAATACCAGCGCACATCGCCGTTCCAGTGCGGCACAAAGTGAGTATGATATTTCCCGGCAAGCTCTTCGAAGGCGGCCGTCAGGGCATAGTGAATGTCTTCCGGCGTAAACGGCTCAAGGATATCGGGAACGATACAGGAATAAACCGTATCGGACAGGTAAATGACGTGAAGCGGCTGCCGTCTTTCCGGCAGGTATGTGCGGAGTATGCCGGATATCTTCACGTCCAGAAACAGTCCGGATGTGAAGCCGTAGTCATCCGTCTTGCGGATGGATTCATTCAAGCCGAACAGGAGCCTGTCCATCGAGACGACGGCATCCACATCCTGTTCGTCGCACAATTGCCTGACTTCTTCGGGCGTCAGCGCTGCATCCGTACGCCAGTCGAGGCTGTCCGTTCGAAAACGACCGTCGTAGAGGAGAACGTCTTCAAAATAAGGCGATTCAACAATCGTCTCGCCCAGTGTACGGCAAAAAACAGTCGCGACATGACCGGATGCAATCTTCATCGTATCAGGCGCTTTGATCAAACTTAACGTAAATGGGACCTGCGGTTGCAGCGCCGTATTGTCAACAATCAATATCCGCCGCACATCCGGCGGAAACGTAACAGTTGCAGGGTTATATGTCTCAATAGACATGTACCTGACCGAACTGCACGACGACCATATGTACAAAGTCACGATAAGCGGAAGATATTTTATTTTCTGCATGACGCTGCTTTTTTTGATGTAACACAAAACTTTTCCGGAAAGAATCATTCCCCCGCAAAAGATGCAAAGACTTCAGGAAGACATCTTTGCATCTCTGCGGGAAATTCTGTCCTTTTCTTTTCTACAAATCGGAAATGGCTTTGAAATATCCTATCGACTCGGCGATACCCAGGAACGGGTCTTTCATATCTTTCTCATATTCAAGGCTGCACATTCCGGTGTAATTTATTTCGCGCATAGCCTTGACTAATGCGGGAAAGTCGATTTTGCCGCGCCCGATTTCGATGCCGACACCTGCTTTGGTCGAATCCGTCACATCCTTGATGTGCATGTCGAACACGCGGGTATGGTATTTCTTCAGGTCGGCAACCGGGTCGCACCCATTACGCAAGTCGTGACCGATGTCCAAACACATACCGATACGCCCGTCCAGGTCTTTCGTATGTTCCCATGCGTCGGTTGCATCGGGATATATCTTAATATCAGGCCCGTGCAAGTGAATTGCATAATGGAAATCATACTCTTTCACCTTCCTGTCGACGTAGGGCAGGAGTTCGTAATCCGGCACGCCTACAATCAGCTTGACACCGACACGCCTGGCGTATGCAAAGCCACGATCGACTTCGGCTTCGGATTTCATGTAGATGGGGCCGACGGCATAGCCGGTCACCCTATGCGCGGCGCATTTCTCATGAAAGGCCCCGATCTGTTCGTCCGTACTGTCTAACGGCAAGTGGAAATCCTTGATACATAGATAATGAACATCCAACCGTTCGAGCGTCTTCAATGTCGTATCCAAATCGAAATTGACGAATGTAAAACCCGCCATTCCCAATTTGAAAGGGTTCTCTGCCTTGGGCGGCTTCGGTTTAACCGGATCCGCCACTTCTGCAATCTTCGCATTCCCAATCCACGGGGCTGCACCCAGCGCCAGTGCGCCTGCGAAACTCTGTCTGAAAAAAGTTCTTCTGTTTTGCATGATAAACTGTTTTTTTTATGAGGCATAAAAATAGATACAAAAATCCGAATATCTTCATTTCGAAGCGTTAAAAAACATATACAGTGTCAGTCCGAAAACCCACAATATTCAAATTTATAGCAAATTATACGCTGAAAAAGACTGGCTGCGCCGAACTGACGTTTCGAATCTTTTCATTGACTGCGTCGAGCAAACCGCAGGCGCAACTCGGGGTATGTGTCGCCTCTCATCGGAACCTACTGTCGTGTCAATCGAATACTGTCGCATTTCGTCATGACGGAGATGCCGTTCTTGCGAATCCACGATTCGTACCGAAACCAAAAGCGGAAAGACGCTTAAACCTTTGTGTAACTTAGTGCCTTTTGTGCCCTTTGCGGTTAGGTTACCGGCAAATCAAAGAACTTATATCTTTCTCTGTCAAACCCGTCAACTCCATGACAGCTTCCGGCGACAGTCCGTTTTTTAATGCACGTTCGGCTACTGATTTCAGACCGTCTTCGAACCCTTCCTTGCGCCCTTTTTCGAGACCCTCTTTGAGACCCTCTTCGCGGCCTTCAATCAGGCCT
>JAIRLL010000407.1 GCA_031259505.1 Tannerella sp. | reverse complement strand
TTCTCGAAAATACGGGGACTCTTCCCGAAAATACGGGGATGCTTCCCGAAAACACGGGTATATTTCCCGAAAACGCAGGGACATTTCCCGAAAATGCAGGGACGTTTCCCGAAAATACGGGGACGCTTCCCGAAAACCTGAAATTTCCCTTCTAATACAATAATAATATAGCTTATGATCCATTTATGCGGTATACGCGGTATATTCGCATAAAGGGATCTCTGCCGGAAATTCTTGGATTTTTGTTTTTTTGTCCGGCACAGAGGAAAATCCCCGTGCCCGTCGCCTATCCGTATTTGCGCGGCCGGCGATCCGGCAGCGCGTCGAAAAGTTTCACACCGTGAGGAAAAGAAAATAAAATGCAAGATTAACGTGTGCGAAATGCAATTGGTTTCCATTTTTTAATTATGTTTGCACCGCAAAATAATAATGTATGGAAGATAGACCTGTCAAAATTCCTTCGCCGGCGCTTTCGTTCGTGCCGATCATTGTGCTGGTGGGAATGCTGTTCTTTACGATACGTATTTTCGGCAGCAGTACGCTGGAGGGCGCAAGCCAGATCGTGCTTCTGGCGGCTACGGCCGTATGCGTGCTGATAGCCATGCTGTACTGTCGCGTCGGCTGGAAGACGATCGAGGCGGCCATCGTGAAGAATATCGCCGGCGTAACGACCGCGCTGCTTATTCTGCTGCTCATCGGCGCCCTGTCGGGCAGCTGGATGGTGAGCGGCATCATCCCGACGATGATATACTACGGAGTGCAAATCATTCATCCCGATGTTTTTCTGGTGTCCACCTGTCTGATATGCATCCTCGTATCGGTCATGACGGGCAGTTCGTGGACGACGATTGCGACCATCGGCATCGCGCTGTACGGCGTCGGGAAGGTGCAGGGGTTCGGCGACGGGTGGATTGCGGGCGCGATCATATCGGGCGCATATTTCGGCGACAAGGTGTCGCCGCTGTCGGACACGACGGTGCTGGCCGCGTCGGTCACGGAGACGCCGCTGTTCGTGCATATCCGGTACATGATGATAACGACCGTGCCGTCCATCGTGATTACGCTGGGGATATTTCTGGCTGCGGGATTCATGCACCGTACCGTTTCGTCGGAATCCGTACTTGGCTTTACGCAGCGTCTGGAGGCGACGTACCGTATCTCGTGGTGGCTGCTGGCTGTTCCGGCAGTGATGGGCGTGCTGATTGCACGGCGTGTGCCGGCGCTCGTCACGCTGTTTGTCTCGGCGGCGCTGGCAGGCGTCTTCGCGCTGTTTTTCCAGCCGAACCTGCTGCACGGCATTGCGGAAACGGAAACGGGCGGCGCCGCTTCCGTTTTCGAAGGACTGCTCCGGATGTATTATGGAAGCACGGCCGTGGAGACGGGCGACGCGACGCTGAACGAACTGGTACGTACGCGCGGCATGGCAGGCATGATGAACACGATATGGCTGATCATCTGCGCCATGTGTTTCGGCGGAGCAATGACGGCGAGCAACATGCTGGCCAGCATCACGTCGGTTTTCCTGCGCTTCATGAAACGCACGGCCGGACTTGTCGGGGCGACGGTGTTTTCGGGCATATTCCTGAACATCTGCACGGCCGACCAGTATCTGTCCATCATCCTGACGGGAAACATGTACAGGAACATATACAGGCACAGAGGCTACGAGAGCCGTCTGCTGAGCCGCACGCTCGAAGACGGCATCACGGTGACGTCGCCGCTCGTCCCGTGGAACACGTGCGGAATGACGCAGTCGGCCGTACTGGGCGTATCTACTTTTACCTATCTGCCCTACTGCTTTTTCAACCTGATCAGTCCGCTGATGAGCATACTGGTTTCCATGACGGGATATAAAATCATAAAAAAAATAAAACCGGATGAAGAAGATTAAGATTTCGCTGCTCGGCAAGGTAGCGCTCGCAATAGGACTGGGTATCGCGCTGGGGCAGTTTCTGCCGGAAAACATGGCGCGCATATTTGTGACGTTCAATTCGCTTTTCGGAGAATTTCTGAAGTTTGTCATTCCGCTGATCATATGCGGACTGGTTGTGCCGGCCATCGGCGATCTTGGAAAAGGCGCCGGCAAACTGCTTGCCCTCACGGCCGTTATTGCATACGGGTCGACGCTGTTTTCGGGCTTCTTCACCTACCTCGCCGGCTCGGTGGCGCTCCCGCAACTCATTACGCCGGACGCCGGAATTTCCGTCATGCAAAATCCCGAAGAGATGATGCTTCAGCCGTATTTTACGGTCAGGATGCCGCCGGTGATGGATGTGATGACGGCGCTGCTGCTCGCTTTCGTGCTCGGTATCGGGCTGACGCTCATCAGAGGCACGACACTGCAAAACGCTTTTTCCGAATTTCGCGAAATCATCGTGCGGCTTATCGAATCCATTATCATCCCCTTGCTTCCCGTCCATATCTTCGGGCTGTTCCTGAACATGACGCTGAGCGGACAGGTGGCAACCATCCTGCTGATGTTCCTGAAAGTGATTATGTTCATTTTCGTACTGCACATCCTGTTGCTGCTTGTCCAGTTTACCGTTGCCGGCGTCGTCGGACGGAAGAATCCGTTCAGGCTGCTGAAAACCATGATGCCTGCGTATGCGACAGCGCTGGGGACGCAGTCGTCGGCTGCAACCATTCCGGTCACACTCCGGCAGACGCTTAAGAACGGTGTGCACGAAGCGGTAGCCGTTTTCGTCGTGCCGCTCTGCGCCACGATACACCTGTCGGGAAGCACGATGAAAATCGTCGCCTGTGCGCTGGCCGTCATGCTGATGACGGGCATGCCGGTATCGACAGTGGATTTCACCGGCTTTATCTGCATGTTGGGCATTACGATGGTTGCCGCGCCGGGCGTGCCCGGAGGAGCCATAATGGCCGCTGTGGGCGTACTGGAAAGTATGCTGGGCTTCGACGAGACGCTTCTGGCGCTGATGATTGCGCTCTACATCGCCATGGACAGTTTCGGCACGGCCTGCAACGTGACCGGCGACGGAGCTATCGCGGTGGTGATTGACCGAATTGCGAAAACTGGAAATAAATGAATATTACTTATTAAATAAACATGCTATGAATAAAAAAAGTTTTTATTACAGCCGGAGAAATTTTCTCAAAAGTTCGGCTTTGGGTATTGTGGGAACCACCGTGACAGCGCCTGCCTTTTTGAGCAGCTGTTCAGGACCGGGGTCGGGAGAGAGTAAACTGAAAGACGTCGTTGTGCCGGAAATTCTGTCGTCGGCGCCCGACGGCCGGCCGCTCAAGGCGGGACTCGTCGGCTGCGGAGGTCGCGGAACAGGCGCCGCCGCCGATTTCCTGAGCGCGGGCACCGGTTTGCAGATCACGGCGCTGGGCGACGTGTTCCGGGATAAACTGGACGCCTGCCGGAATGCCTTAAAAGATCAGGGGCAGATCATCCCCGACGAAAACTGCTTTGTCGGTTTCGACGCCTACCGGAAAGTCATTGATTCCGGCGTCGATGTCGTATTGCTCTGTACGCCGCCCGTGTTCCGTCCGCTTCATTTCGAATATGCCATCGAGCAGAACAAACACTGCTTTATCGAAAAACCCTGCGCCGTGGATCCGGTCGGTGCGCGACGCATACTGGCGACCGGCCGGAAGGCGACAGCTCAGCAACTGTCGGTAATTAGCGGCACCATACGCCGTTCGCAGAAAGACTGCATCGAGACATACCGTCGCGTAGCCGGCGGCGCCATCGGCGATATTGTATCGGCGCATGTTTCGCGTCTGGGCGGCGCATTGTGGTATATCCGGCGACGTGCCGAATGGAGCGACATGGAATACATGCTGCGCAACTGGGTCAATTTCTGCTGGACGTCGGGCGACCATATCGTCGAACAGTTCATCCATGAAATCGACCAGATGTCGTGGTTCATGGGCGACCGCCGTCCGTTGCGGGCAGAAGCGACCGGCGGCAGGCAACGGCGGGTAACGGGCGACATGTACGATCATTTCAGCGTGGAATATCTTTACGAAAACGACCTTCGGGCGCACTGCACCACACGCCAGATTGCAGGATGCGACAGCCAGAACATCATCATGGTATACGGAACAAAAGGATATACCAACTGCAACAACGCCATCTACAACCTCGACGGCTCGATTGCCTGGCAATATCCGGCGCCGAAACCGGAAGACGCCGACCAGTCGATGGCCGTGCCCAATCCGTTTGTGCAGGAACATATCCGCCTGGTTACCGCCATCCGTACCGGTCAGCCTGTCAGCGACGTGGAGCAGCATGTGCAGTCGACCCTCATGGCCATCATGGGACGCGAATCGGCATACACAGGCAAGTTTGTCACCTGGGAGCAAATCATGTCGTCCGCCATGAAACTGGGTCCGGAAGATTCTCGGTTAGGGCCTGTGCCCGGCATCAGGGAAGAAATACCCGTCGCAGGCACGCCGGCGTAATCAAGGGTCTGGCGATTGCCGGAGTGGAAAAAGAATGGGTGGAATATCCGGTTTTTCATATTGATTTTAATGTAGAAGGTTACTGTGTTTATGTGCCCGGAAAGAATATACGGGGCGAATTTTATGCTGCCAACTTTGTACATGACTTGTGGACAAACAATATGGAAGGTTTTATGACCCGGATAAAAGCCTTTTTCGCCGGCATTCCCTACGACCTTGGCAATAAGGGAGGAAAGCATTCCCGGACTTTAGAAGAATAATAAAACAACATATTAAATATATCAGAAATGGAAAGACGTAAATTCATGAAAAGCGCGCTGCTGGTTTCGGGCGCATTCGCATTGTCGTCGGACAATATCCTCGCTAAGGCGGAAAGTCCTGCTGTGGCAGGAACATCACCGGGCAATGCAACGGTAAGATTCAAAAAATCCATCATGTGGGGAACCATCGGCATGGACGCTTCGGTGATCGACAAATGTAAAGCCGTCAAGGCGGCAGGTTATGACGGCATCGAACCCAACAGCCACATGGACAGGAAAGAAGTGCTCGACGCGATGAAAGCAACCGGGCTGACGGCTTCGAGCGTATGCTGTTCGACGCACTGGAACAAACAGCTTTCTGACCCCGACGCGACGGTGCGCCGCGAGGCTGTCGAAGGCGTAACCGTAGCGATGGAAGATGCCAAAGCATACGGGACAGACGCCGTGCTGGTAGTGCCCGGCTCGGTGGGCGATGCGGTTGCATACGACGAATGTTGGGAACGTTCGACCGAAAGTATCAAAAAACTGCTTCCGACGGCCGAGAAACTGAAAGTAAAGAT